>NZUQ01000072.1 GCA_002697225.1 Candidatus Poribacteria bacterium | reverse complement strand
TAATACTATCAGGATCCAGATCAATAGTCCGTTTGACCGTGTCCTTCCAGCTTTCCCATGTTTCACCAACCATTCCAGCAATCAGGTCGATATTTAACTGATCAAACTCCAAATCGTGGATCCACGGAATCACTCGATAGATCTCCTTTGTTGAATGGGCCCTACCATTTTCTACCAAAACAGTATCATTTAAGTTTTCAACACCAAGGCTCAACCGAGTAACTCCAATCTCACGAATAGTTTGCAATTTGCTTTGTGTTAATGTTCCAGGCTCACATTCGAAAGCAACCTCTTGAGCACTCTCCCAAGACATCACTGACTTGAGTCGTGCTACAAGCTGTTCCAAATGCNTACTGCTAATGTAAGAAGGCGTTCCACCACCAAAATAGACGAACTTCAATGGCCGTCTTTTTACNGCTTCAACCTGACTGTAAAGTTCAACCTCTTTTACCAATAAATCAAGGTAAGTTTCAATTTCAGAACTGTTTTTATCCACGTATACCCGAAAATAACAGAACTTACACCGCTTTCGGCAGAAAGGAATNTGAAGATAAAGNCCGAGATCTGTGTCTATATTGGGAGGAGACTTCAGGACATTTTCAACTGTTGGCAGATTCTCTTCCGACCAAAATGAGTAGGGAGGATAATTCGAAACAAAAACACTGCCAACCTCTGTNTCTCGTGNTTCATTTCTTGTTGTTGCAGGTTCNGGTTTAGTAACTTCGAGATTTTNATCCATAGTAATTATTTCTTCCCAAAACAGTATAGTACTCCATCAGTGGCTCCTATGACGAANTTGCNTAACGCCACACTTGGAGATGCGATAATAGGCGACCCAACTGTAAATTGCCAAACAGGCTCACCTGAATCGATCGCTAAAGCATAAAGNTTTCCAGCCGATGTNCCGAAAATGACACGACTATCCACAATAACTGGCGAGGATTCAATCTGGGATTTGGTTGCGTAAGCCCAAATCAGCTTTCCCGATTTTGGTNCCAGTGCATGAACCATCTTGTCACGACCTCCAACAATAACGATCTTTTCCGTCACGGCAGCGGAAGCATAGAACGGGAATTGTTTTACCGGATGCTCATACTTCCAAAGAATCTGGCCTGCCTTCAAATCAACCGCAATTACTTGATTTCCGTACGTTCCCATATAAGCATTGTGACTATATATAGCAGGGCTAGCCACGATNTAATCACTCAGAAGAATCCGACGATTTTCAACACCATTTTGGGTNTTNATTATACGCAGATAACCATCACAACCTGAAGTAACCACAAGATTNTCTACAATCGCAGGTGCTCCGTGAACATAACCCTCCGTTTCGAACTTCCAGATCAAAACNCCGGTCTTTGCNTCAAGACAATATAGNCATTGGTCGTATGAACCAAATAGGATCCGATCATCGATGAAATTNGCTGATGAAATAATGCCCGCATCTGCTTGAAAAATCCACTTTTTTTGGTTAGTTTGAATGTCAACCGCATGGAAAGTACCCTGNTCATCACCAAAATAAATAGTATTTTCGTACACAGACGGTGACGATTTTATTTCATCTGTAGCCTGATATTTCCACTTGACTTGACCTGTTTCCAAGTTGACGGCATAAAGGTAGCCATCTAACGAACCAACGTAAACGGTACCGTCATATATAGCTGAGGTCGACTCAATCGCATCCTTTGTTTCAAATGTCCACAACAACTCAATGTCATCGGGGAAACGCCCGTTAGCAACTCCCGTTAGCTGTTGGTCTCCGCGAAAACTTGGCCAATCAAAACTATTAGAAACCGACTCACTGTACCCAACAATTAAAGTAGAAAAGCTACCCACTATGNTTATGCAAAAAACGAACCTAAAAAGCAATTTTTTAAGTTTTNNCATCAAGTTANATCTCAACNACACTCTTACTTAATTTATATAGTTTATTGTTANATTAANAAATGCCCTTCAAAATATAGATCAGCATCAAGAATCAGTACAAACCAAGATAGCTATCAGTTTCCCATTCACTGACGGTATTGTGATATTGACGCCANTCCTNNTTTTTGACCTGTATNTAATAATCAGCATATTCANNCCCTAACGCTTTTTTAACAACTTCATCAGCTTCTAAANAGTCTACTGCTTCTTTAAGCGATCTGGGTAAAACGCCAATCTCGCGTTGACGAAGTTCATTTTCTGAAACTTCATAGAGATTATCGTCATTCCGTTTCCCCGGGTCAACCTTATTTTCAATGCCATCCAAGCCTGCAGCAAGCATGACTGCCATTACCAAATAGGGGTTAGCCGCGCCATCTGCCGATCTGTTTTCAATCCGACCAGGTGCAGGAATACGTACCATTTGGGTGCGATTACTACCACCATAAGTGATGTATACTGGAGCCCAGGTTGCTCCCGACCGAGGNGCGCCACTAATTAGACGCTTATAGCTGTTAACCAGAGGGTCGGCTACCGCAGCNAGAGCTTTAGCATGTTTAAGAATGCCTCCCATAAACCAATAAGCAAGCTGNGATAACCCATTTTTGTCCTCTTGATCAAGAAACAGATTTTCCTGATTTCCTTCGTCCCATAGACTCATATGCAAGTGTGCACCATTACCAGTCAAGTTAGTAAATGGTTTCGGCATGAAGGTTGCCAGCANTCCNTGCTCNTCAGCAATCGTTTTTACCATCCATTTATAGAAAGTATGTCGGTCGGCTGTAGTTAGAGCATCGGAATACTNCCAGTTAATCTCGAACTGGCAATTAGCGTCNTCGTGATCATTGGCATACGGAGACCAGCCCAATTCTTGCATATACTTGATCAATACNATCATTACATCGAGATTCCGGTGCAATGACCGCAAATCATAGCAAGGTTTACCCAAAGTATCAAGAGGATCCCATAACGCGTAACGACCTTTTTCATCGCCTTTTAACAACATAAATTCTGCCTCGACGCCCACATTGAAGGTATAACCTCTTTGTTTNGAATTTTCCANCTGNCGTTGCAAAATAGTTCGGGGACAATAGGGCCATGGTTGCTCATTCACCTGCACGTTTCCCGTCACCCAAGCCACATTTTTGCGCCAAGGAACAATCGTTAAGGAGTCGAAATCCGGGATACTTGCCATATCAGGATCGTGCGGTCCCTGTCCCATTTCCCCTGCAGCAAAGCCAGCAAAACCTGCGCCTTCAGTTGCCATGTCTTCCAAGTGNGTTGTTGGAACTACTTTTGCTTTTGGAGCTCCACTCATTTCTACAAAAGAACAGAGAAAAAACTCAATACCATTTTCGTTGACGANCGACTTAACTTGATCTAGAGTCATATTAGTCTCCTTANTTAGACGATTGTTCTTGCAAGGTGTTTAAAGCCGATTGGCCTATCAGCGTTATATCCCATTCACACCCGGCCTCAATAACNGTATGCCAAAGGTATTCACCTAAGGACCTCGCTCCAATAATGGAAAACGCTGCTAAGCCAACAATATCTCGGCGGATAATTAACTGGGTTGTTTTGGCGAAACCGCTCTGTTTAGCTGCCATATTAGGAAATACAGAAGGGTGNAAATCCAAACCACATAATTTACTCAGGAGTTCTTGACTATTTGGTCCAATGACCATGATCTCCGATCGTCCGTGAGTAACATCTGTGATTGTGATAAATTGATCTGATTCTTGAGTNNCAGTCACCAAGTTTTCTTTGATAATTTCTTCTTTACCAGGTAAAGTGCTGATGAAAAAGATATCGTTTCGCAGACGGTAGATTCTAGCATCCATAACCAAAGTCCCCGCGTTGATGCTAACCACAGGCAAACCTAAAACAACTGCCAGAAAAGAATGTGCTTGGTCGCCCTGAACCATTATTTTGCCGTTTGATGAAACATCAGCAATTGCAACTCTTTGCTGAGCCNCTTCTAGTTCCGCCTCCCGTGTGGTACAAACTTGGGGGGTTTTCCATCCTTGATGTTCAATTAACTGAACATTACATTGTTGGAAAAACGAATGTAATGGTGTTAATTTAATCGGTGGATTTGACATTTTAGACATGCTGTCGAGCACCTGCGGAATCGTAAAAAGCCCCATGATGAACATATGCCTTTTCTAATTTCCCATTCAGGTAGATTGTAAACGGAGCTCCATTCTGGGCACCCAAATCTTTCGGCAACCAACAGAGGCCAATCGCCTGGGTCAAAGTGGGACTAAAACGGCTAGAGGTAACCCAGCCAATAATTTCCATCTTTTTTCCCGGTTTCTTACTTACAATTTGGCTGCCTTCTTCGGGAACAATATCAGGACAATCCATATTAAAACCAACTAATAATTGTTTGGTGCCTTCAGCAGTGATCCTTGTAAAGGCACGCTTGCCCAAAAAGTCAGATTTGTTCATCTTAACTATCCATTCCATATTAGCAGAAAACGGATCAGATAAAGCATCTGTATCCTGTCCCACAATAATATGTGCTTTTTCCAATCGCAGTATTCGTTGCGCTTCGACTCCGAAAGGCAGGATGTCAAATTCCTCTCCAGCCTGCATCAAAGACTCCCAGACACACATGGCATAGCCAGAGGGACAATGGATTTCATAAGAAAGCTCACCAGTAAACCCAATCCGCATCAATCGGCACGGAACCCCCATAACTTCAGCATTGCGAACGGACATGTAAGGAAATTCCTCACTATCAAGGTTACAGGAGGTTAGCTTTCTTAACACTTCTCGAGATTTAGGGCCAGTAATGTTGAAAGCAGAGAAAACCTCAGTTAAATCTGTCAGATGGATCCCACATCCCCAACCCGACTGTAACCACCATTGTATCCACTCAAAGATTCCCGTCACTCCAGAAGAAGTCGTACTCATGTACCACAACTCATCACTCAAACGAGCACAAACACCATCATCAAGTATTATCCCCTCATCATTGCACATCACACCGTAGCGAACCTTACCTAGACGAAGTTTACGCCACTGATTAACGTAAATACGTTCAAGTAGATCTGGCACTCCTGAGCCAGTTAGCTGTAATTTGCCTAACGTGCTGACATCAATCAGACCAACTCGTTCACGTACAGCCAAAACTTCATCTCTAGGATTACTATAATGTTCGGGGCGTAGCCACAGTCCAGCTAACATCATTTGAGCACCACGATTTACGTGCCAGCTATGAATTGGAGACAATTGCGCCGGTTCCATTTTTTGCCCAGCTAGAGTTCCTAGAGCTACTGGTTCTGTGGGAGGCCGTGCGGTTGTCTTCCCAGTTTCCTGTACGGTCCAATTGTTTGCAAGAGCACAAAGGTGAATAGCATTCATTGAACACATCTTTCCTTGGCAGGGTCCCATTGAAACGGTACTATACCTTTTGAGCAGTTCAATGCTTTGATAACCTTCCGAAACTGCCACTTCTATATCCTGATCAGTAACATCTTCACAAAAACAGACAAATTGTTTCTTCTTACTTGGTATGCTTAGATGCATAGATGTACGTATCGTTTCATCGCTAACAGTAGGTATCTTACATAAAAGGCCATCTTTTTCAGATCCGATGGAATTAAACGCCTGTAAGCCTATCTGTTTACCCTGAATGATTTGTTGATTCAATGCATGCGTACCTGCTGCACGCCCAGCTACATAGAGATGGGAGGGACTAGTTACCGGCAATATTTCTGATCTTGCTTTGTTGTANTCTGTTTTTCCACCTGCCATGTAAAACAGTTCAAGCGTGGGAACCCAACCAACACTAATGGCAATTAAATCACATTCTAACCACCGTTTAGTTGATAGATCAATCCTGCCATCGGGATCAACCTGTCCAATTTTTGCGCCCTTTACTGACTTGGTACCAGTTGCATCTAGTATCGTATGCTTGTAAAANATAGGTATATTATCCAGTTCATTCAAATATNAACCTATACANNCTTCCTGAGACCGTTTATCAACAATAGCAACCACTTCAAGNCCAGCAATTCGTAGGTCNGCGGCCACACGCCANCCATCTTCATTAGCCGTGACAACCANAATTTTTTTNCCTGGACANACACCAAAAAGGTGAAGNAGNCGTTGCACAGCACTACCCAGCATCACTCCAGGCAGATCATTATTCCCAAAAACAANNGGCANCTCATAGGCACCAGTAGCTACGATCAAAGATTTAGATCTAACTTTGAATAGACGTGTTCCCTGAGTAGCAGATAGCCAATTGTCTTTATACCATCCCAAGATAGTAGTGTCAGTNAAGACGGTAANATTTTCATNCTGACCAAGGGATTCTAAGAGNTCAGGCAAATACGAATTTGGANTGTACCTTAAATGGCCACCTAGAGTTGATTCACTATCNAAAATCATTACTCTNGCTCCCTGTTTGGCNGCTGAGAGCGCAGCACTTATCCCAGAAAGGCCTCCACCGACTACTGCAACATCAGTATGTAGGTACTGTTTATCAAATCCANCTGATAATGTATCNGGATCAACCTTACCNAAACCGGCNACCTGACGTAACACCCGTTCATAAAAAGGCCATAATAAAGGCGGACGTATAAAGGTTTTGTAATAGAATCCGACAGGCATCAGCCGCGATCCTGCTTGGGTCAGGGAAAGGAAATCATGATTGAGTGACGGCCAAGCATTTTGAGATCGGATGTTCATTCCAGGAGTTACCTCCCGCCTGCAGGCACGAACATTCGGTTCATCACCAACTTGCACCAAACAATTTGGGCAATGACCGGCACAACATAGAAGTCCACGTGGCCGATGATATTTAAAGGAACGACTTAGAACTTTGACATCTGCGGCCGTTAACGCTGAAGCAATTGTATCACCTGAATAGGCAGTATATTCCTGACCATCAAAGCTAAAAGTAGCGGTGACGGAGCGGTCAACAACTTCCCCTCTCTGTTTGGGAATACGATTGGATTCTGGTGATGGAATTGCCTGCAATTATGATTTCCCAAAAACGGAATTTGGTTGCCAAAGATATGTTTTGGTGATCTGGTTAGTTTGCGTTTTTCGCTCAACAAGAAACCAAATCCCACAACCAGCATTATGATACCACCACTCCGTTTGCATGTCCATTCTGTTATTGCGAAGATAGAGGTAATCAGTCCATTCTTCATCGTTGCAAACAGAAGGATCTTTAGGACGCGGATTATATTCTCCACCGAAACGGAATTCATTGACACTCCGATCTCCGCAGTTAGGGCAAGTTAGAATTAACATCAATCACTCATTTTAGATGGTTTTAGCCGTTGGCGATAAAGATTACGATCAACAACATCCCTCATAGCCTGTTGATCCAAGTTATTCCCAAGAAAGGCTTGAAGTTGGGTAGAGATCTCAACAGGATCTTCCAAGACATCCTTGTAACCCAAAAAAAGTGTAGATATTTGGCGATCAGCCAACATCTTTCTAACCTGACGCAACTGCTGAGCAAAGATTTGGCCCAGACGTTCATCTGACAGGTTTTCTTCACCTCGACCTTGATTTGCAAGCATCTTGCGTTGGGAGGCAAGGACCTCACCAAGATCACGTTCCATGAAGATAATTTTGTAATTTAATTCGGGTGGGAGACAGGATAAAAGGTGAGAAATGATTTTTATGACTTTGCCTTTGGCTTCAGGAAGCCACGAGTTATCGGCACGTAAACCTTTGACTTTCTCAAATTCAAAATAACCTTTTGGATTACTGATATCAGCTTCACGAAGCTCGTCTGTTAGACAAGTCAAACCTCCTGCNCGNAGCATNTGCATCATCATTGAGGTGCCAGAACGCGGTAATCCNGAGACAACNGTAATANTTTCATGNTTTTCAGNTTTCAATTGATCCATCTGTCCNCAATTCTTGTTTTTACCGGGTNACGTTTCACACCNATAATGCTTNATCNTCCAGAAAAACTGCCAAATTCCGCCGTTTCTTCTATGNCGGCTTATGATCTTGTCTANTGTCCCACTGANGCTGCTCCTTTTTCACCCACTAGCTCGTTTTCAGCGAATCGCGACANCCGAAAAGGCAAAATNAGTTCNGGCACTTTACCCGTNGCGATTGATTCTGCNAGCATTTTGCCGGCGATAGGAGNTGCCTTGAAACCATAAGTNCCCCATCCTACATCCANAAGGAATCCATCCACCGGAGTTNTTCCCATAATTGGGCTATAATCAGGAGGCATTTCGCAAATTCCTGCCCATTGACGTAAAACNCGAACCTTATTTAAGGATGGAAAGAGTTCCAATACGTGACCGGCTATGCTTTCAAGAGACGAAAGTGAACCTGCCATTGAATAGGAAGGGAAAGGGTCCACACTAGCTCCCATTACCAATTCCCCACGATTTGATTGGCTAANATAAACATGTAANCTACCAGAAACCACTACCACATCAAGGAAAGGCTTCAATGGCTCAGTCACGCAAGCTTGTAAGGGTATCGTCTGCAAAGGGAGTTTGATTCCAACCATTGCCGCCACTGTTGAAGCCCAACCGGCAGTAGCATTAAGAACAATTCCAGTCTTGATCTCACCTCGATTTGTTTGGACACCTGTTACTTTCCCATTCTGCGTATTAATATCAGTGACTTTAGTCTGTTGATGTATGTGGATACCATGTAGATCTGCATGATGAGCAAATCCCCAAACAACTGCATCATGCCGGATAATCCCACCTGGTGGATGATAAAGCGCAGCTAAAATAGGATATCGAGGACCTTGACTAATATCTAAGCAAGGACAAAGACGAGAAATTTCGTCCGGCCAAATAAGTTGCGAATCTACGCCTTGGATTCGGTTAACTTCAGCGCGGCGNCGCATGGTGCGCACAGCACCATCAGTATGAGCAAGGGTTAAATGTCCCCTTTGGCTGAACATCACGTTGAAGTCTAATTCATCGGACATCTGCTCATAGAGTTTCACACTCTGATTATAAAAACTAACCCCTTCAGGTGTAAGATAATTGCTCCGGATGATAGCAGTATTACGCCCGCTACCACCGGAGCCAATGTAATTCTGTTCTAAGACAGCTACATTATTGATCTGGTATTCTGTGGCTAGGTAGTACGCGCACGCAAGCCCATGTGCACCTCCTCCTACAATTACGATATCATAGCTGTCCCGGAGTGCATGGGAATGCCACATCTTTGGCAATAACTGTTTGCTGGTGAAGGCTTGGCGGATGAGCTTCAGTGACATTTTTTGATCACTTTAATTGTAGTTCAGTTAAAATGAGGCCAACTTCTTTTGACTGGTATGCTCATTCTCACCAACCTGGACCATTCCCAAAAACACGATTGGTTCCCACCAGCGGAATACCACAAATCATTGATGCTTCCAAGTTCAAGGCACGAAGATCCTCGGGATCAAGGTCATGTACATTCGCTTTTCCACAAGCTCGAGCCAAAATCTGGATTTCTGATGTCATAGCCTGTAAAAGATTAGCCACTCGTTCTGCACCTTGGTCAATCTCAAGACGTTCTGTCAGTTCAGGATCTTGCGTTGTTATACCAACAGGACAACGTCCAGTATGGCAGTGATGACAATGATACGGTTCAGTCCCAAGTTGATGGTAATCCTCGACATACAGAGGTTTATTGCAATTAAGTGCCATTAACGCTGCTGTACCAATATAAACTGCATCCGCTCCAAGTGCCATGGCTTTTGCTGCATCGACCCCGTGCCGAATCCCGCCAGCGATAACAATTTGAACTTCACCATATAATCCAATGTCTTCCAATGCTGCACGTGCTTCACAGACAGCAGCCAATGTGGGAATGCCAGTATGTTCTTGGCAAATTTCGGCTGAGGCTCCAGTCCCACCTTCCATCCCATCTACCACGATCACATCAGCTCCAGCTTTGGCTGCCAGCTTAACATCGTCAAATACGCGGGTTGCTCCCATTTTTACAAAAATTGGCACTTCCCAGTCAGTCGCTTCCCGTAGTTCTTCAATTTTNATGATCATATCATCGGGCCCCAAAAAATCGGGATGCCTAGCAGGACTACGTTGATCTACCCCCANAGGCAANTCTCGCTGNTCTGCAATTGTATCCAGCACTTTTGAATCCAACAACAATCCTCCTGTACCNGGCTTGGCTCCTTGTCCAATTGTTAATTCAATTGCATCTGCTATTTTCAAATCGTGAATGTCAAAACCGTACCTCGAAGGAAGGACCTCATATATTAGGGTCTTACTATGTTCTCGTTCCGCCTTTAACATTCCCCCATCACCAGTTGTATTAGAAGAACCAACTATATTCGCACCTTTAGCAAGAGCAACTTTAGCATTGTAAGAGAGTGCTCCCCAACTCATACCTGTAATCATGACAGGAATATCAAGTTGAATCGGTTTATTGGCAAACCGCGTACCAAGTACGGTTTTTGGTGAGCAACGTTCACGATAACCTTCCAATGGAATCCGTGTTAAAGTACAGGGAATAAAAGTTAAATCGTCAAACGTTGACCATCGTCTTTGACGAAGTGTTCCAAAGCCACGGATGCGGTATCGTCCCAATTCCGCCTTGACTTGGATATCTTCAATAACCTCGGGGGTAAATATGTCACTCTGTCGCAGCGGTTGATAATTTGAACTAACTTGTTTGGACAAAGCTGGTATCTCCTTCAAGACTACATATAAATTAAATTTAACAAGTAATCGCCGGACAAAATCAGAAAAGGTTAATTACTACTTTATATCTTGATGGCTTATTCTTAGCTATAACGCTTCTCTCCATATTTCCCGCTCTTTTTTATTAAAATTCCATAACTTGCGTCCAGAAACAATTTTTTTATACTGGCGAACGTCGTTTGAAAGATACTCGCTTTTTTGCGGAAGATAATTGGAAAAAGTTAGAGTAAGAAAACGAAGATCCTCTTCAGTTGGTTCTTCAATGATGGCATCATTTCCAAGNTCAGCAATTTCCCCACCCACAAAACAGACTGATTCGTACATTGAATCCGCAAAAGCTTCACCAGTATCACCACAAACGATTATGACTCCTTTCTGTGCCATGAAGCCAGCCATATACCCACAATTACCAGCAACCAGAATGAGTCCTCCTTTCATCGACACACCCAAACGGGCTGCTGCATCGTCATGAATAACCACTGTCCCTCCACGAATTGATGCAGCAGCGCCATTGCCAACACAACCTTCAACAATAACTGTGCCATTCATCATAGACTCGGCTAATCCCCAACCCGCGCTCCCTTTGATCCTTATAGTTGGTCCGTCAATCATACCAGCACAATAATAACCAACACTGCCATCAAAGGTGATATTAACAGGTTGCAAAATTGCTACTCCCAAATTGTGTCGTGCCTTGGATTCCTTGATAAGGAGCGTGGTTTCTCCCTGATTGATAAGTTGCTTAATCTGAAGATTGATATGGCGGGTACTTTGATTATCACAAATTATTTCTGCCATATGTGTATCTCCTTTGATTGTGATTCACGAACAGTATAGCTTCCAGAAAAGACAGAACGGATTGCAATTTCTTCAGTCGCAATAGCAACAAAATCATCGGTTTCCGTGAATAGCAACGGTTTAAAGGCAAAAGGATCTTTAGCGAAACTGATACTATCCGGCGTTGAAACAAGGTAACTGAACGAACCATCAAAGTCAGTAAGCGAAGCTTCCAACACCTCTTGAAGTACCATTCCTTTTGACAATTGATCAGCGAAATAGATGCCGATGATTTCAGAATCGTTTTCGGTATGAAACTCAATGCCACGTTGTTCGTAAAGGCGGCGCATGGTGTGGTAATTCGTAATATGTCCGTTATGAACAATAGCAAGGTCAGCATAACCATATGCCCAAAAGGGCTGTGAATGGCTTAAATCAACCCGACTCTCTGTCGAAAGGCGAGTATGTCCCAAACCGTGTGTGCCAGTAAAACTAGAGATATTGTAAGTAGATTCCAGGTTTTTTGGTGTACCGACTTGTTTAACTACTTCAAGCTGAGCACCAAGACTGACAACTTCGATTCCTTGATCTAAAGATTCAACAACTTTTAAAAATGACGCAGTATCTACCTCGAGACTTATCACAAGGCGGAGATACTCAGCTACGATTTTAACCTCACTTATCGTACCAAACTCTTCCAACTGTTCTACTATGAAAGTGGCTTCTTTTTGTTTGCCGAGCTTAATCTGCACCACCATCCCTTTATCCTTCTTCTGACCGTACAATGCCACCCCAGCAGAATCAGGACCTCGTGCACCTAAAGCATCCAGCATTTGAAGGACAATCTTTCCAACAGTAGTCCTGCTTTTAGTCTTATCTAAAAAGCCAACAATTCCACACATGCTCGTTGCGTTCTCATCTATTTATGTTTAGTAAGCTTGTTCATACAGTTTTAACAATTCGGTTTCGCTGATCGGGCGTGGGTTAAACTTTCCTGTCCACTGACCGGAGGCTTCCTTTGCTAATTGGGGCAAATCCCGCCTATCAATTTGACAATCCCTGAGCTTATCCGGAAGGTTTGCTGCCGTTCTCAAGTTTTTTATTTGCTTGACAAGACTTTCTTCGGTCTTCCCCTCCTTTAATACATGTGAACCGGAGGTAATTAGCAGCTCATGATAAAGTTTTTCCACCACATGACTGTTAAAATCAATCACGTGGGGAAGCATCAGTCCAACAGCTACCCCATGAGTAACCCCATACCTACTGGTTAAAGGGTTCGCACAAGCATGGGCGGCACCAAGCATAGAAGACTCTATCGCCATTCCGGCCAAATGTGCACCCAATAGCATTTCACCACGCAATTCCGTTGAGGTACCTTCACGCAATGAGAACTCAAAGTTTTTCGATAACAAATACCACGCTTTCTTAGCTAACATCTGAGAAATATAGTTTCGCTTGGTAGTAACATAACTTTCCACCGCATGCGAAATGGCATCAATTCCTGCCGCAGCTCCGACTTTTTCAGGCACAGTCTCAGTCAAGCTTGGATCAAGAATCACGGTTCGAAACCGAGCTTTTTCATCACCACAAGCCATTTTGAGATGCGTTCCATGCTGAGCAATCAATGCGTAAGATTGCGCTTCACTTCCTGTGCCAGCTGTAGTGGGAATCCCAATCGATGGTAGCATCAGCTTTGTTGCTTTACCAAATCCCCAGTAGTCTTCCATCACACCGCCATTAGTAAGCAAAAAGTTGATACCTTTAGCACAATCTAGGGCACTACCACCTCCCAAACCAACAATCAAATTAAGATCTTTATATTGTTGAGCAAAAGCTGCACCGTATTGAACATGTTCATCTGTTGGATTAGGAAACACATCATCGAAAACAACAACATCGAGTTTAGCCTCTTTTAAAGAGTTAATAGCTTTGTCCGCTCCCCCCCCAACTCCCGGGTCAGATACCAATAAAGCGAAACTCCCATTCAAATCTTTGGCTAAATCTCCCAGCAAATCTATCTTACCCTCTCCAAAGACAACACGTATACTGGGCTTGAAATCAAAAGATTGCATTATATTAACAAGGTAGTCCCGCTACCTTAAACTGATGCGACGACGGGTTGCTGAGACTCTAGTGTAGATGTTGAACACTGGAATGCACGTTGTCGGTATAGGAGTTCAAACAAATTCCCTTCATGCGGCTGATCCCAAGAAATTTTGTTGGTTGGGATTTGGCCGATATTAAGGCGTTCAATGTCGGTACAATGGAGAAGATCAGCAATAAAAGCTTCGTCATTGGTAATGGCTGTAGCCACCAGTGTGGATTCGATCCGATCTAGAATCTGTGACTGTGGTGTTTCAACCACACTCACAAACGGGAACAAGAATTCGGTGTTGGCCAGCGGATGCTCTGGATCGGTGCAGTAAACCACCATTGGTAACATAAAAGTGTATCCATCGACTTCAACTATACGATCTATGCCGAATATTTCAGAGGTAAGATCAATCGCACCTTCTATTTTAAGTTGGTTGTCAATCATCTCGGAAAGTTGGTGAGCCACCACCGGATTAGTAAAGGCAGCCAATTTAGCTTGGGGATGATCCAACGGCAATGCATCAATCTGGCTGAACCTATCTGCCAGTGCCTCAGCTACCCTTTGTCCATTGGACGACAACCATATACCAGAAGCATTAATACAGGACCTGCCGCTGTTTTCGGTGGTAGAGGCCACTAATAANTCAAGATAATTTTCCCAGTCTTCGATAGCGTCTTCTCCAATCAAGATCTTGCTCCAACCGGGACCGTGAATTTGAATGCGGGGATCGGATTCCCACGGCGCAACGGTCGATTGTCCACCATATAGCATGGCTTTCCCCGACCGAAGCAAAAGCTCAGTAGCACCAGAATGATCAGTTGGATAAAAGCTAAAAGCTTCAGATGGACAGCCCGCTTTGATCAACGCTTGTGCCACCCGATACGGCGTCCATGGTTCCGCGCTACCCGGTTTTAACACCATTGGTACTTTTAACGGTATTGATGGTAACCAGAGCGAATGTACCCCTGCCGAATTGCTGGGCAAGACCGCTCCAAGACTGTGGGTCGTGCAAATATAACCAAGTGTTCGTCCATGCTGCTGACCCGATCCTCGGTCAAGAATGGCGAGATCAAGTCCCCGTGTCAGTCCCCCCAGCACATCTTCCATCTGATCCAAAACAGTAAATATTTTGTTCATGTTCTTGCCACAAAGGGTTTTAGGAACACCGGTTGAGGCAGAAAGTTGGTCGATATAACCTGAGGGCGATTGGGACTGATCACCGATAGGCAAATCATCATAAATGAAATATTGGCCTGCACGCTGACAGATTCTGATTAGATCGTGGACAGAAAAGGAATCCAATGTTCGTTGGTTTTTCGACATGGACATGAAATCGCGGGCAATCAACCCCGGATTGGCCTGACTAACAATTGCCATTGGTTCTTGTGTTTGGCTGTGCGGCAGTTCAACTTTCGACAGACTATGATAAATCTGTCCGGCTCGCAGAAGCGGAATGTGTAACATCAAGTTTTCCTAATAAACACCAACTGAGACGGTTTCTTTTAGTTCAGAGAAAAGGCGAAGATCCTGGACACCATCCCACGGGAACTCTTCAGTCGGCTCAGCCCGTTCAGCTTCGTCACGTTCCAAAAAGCGCGGCATAAAGAATTCTTCCGTTAGCGTGGTCAGCATGACACGACCTGTTTTGCCGTAACCAACAGTCTCATATGGATCGTCAGGAGTAACCAGCTCAATGACAGCACGAGGATTAGGAGGATAATAGATGATTGAATAATTATCCGTTTGCTCAAATGGTTTAGAGTAGGCTAAACCCATTAATGTGTTACCATAAGTCGGAATGAAGTCAATATCTGGAACTAACTCTTCACGTGCAAAGCGATGAAACTGGGCGTTCATCTCCGTTCCACCACAAAAGATCCCTTTAATACCAACTTTGTTGAGTGAAATTTTCTCACACAATGCTTCAAGTAATTTAGGAGTGGTGAAAAGACACTCAATATTATCATGGGCTCTTAGTAACTGTAAGGCTTGGTGAATAACATGATCCCGATAAGCCTCGAACTCGTGATGTTTACCTTGCTTGACCAATTTACCCACCCAACGAGGATCAAGATCAACCAAAAAGCAAATCCCACCCCGGATCTGCGCTAAATGTTCAACCGCCAGCCGCAGGCGGCGGGGGCCACTGGGCCCCAACATCAACCAATCACTACCNTGTGGGAATGTTTTGGAAGACAACCTCTGGCTAAACTGTTCGTAGTCAATCTGGAAATCCCGAATGCTGATCCTTGACTTGGGTAGCCCAGTTGATCCACCTGTTTCAAAAACATAAATTGGTTGATCAGCGAGAGCCTTAGGAACCCATCGCCGAATTGGCCCACCACGTAACCACTCGTCTTGAAAATTCCCCAGCAGTTTCAGATCATTGTAACTATGAATTTTGTTGCGTGGATCAAAACCAAGTTTTTCTGCATACTCCAACCAAAATGGAGTTCCTTTTTCTGGATCAAAATGACAATTGATGACATGTCGAACCTGCTCGTCCAAAGCACGTCGGCAGTCGGCAATCTTAGTCGTCAGTTGTTGATTCTCTGAGTGCATCAATTGCATCCTTACTGACTTTCAATGGCAAACAGCTGGTTGCGACTAACTATGTATAACACGCCGCTCTTAGCAACTGGGGTTGTGTATACGGCACTTCCCATGTTGACTTCATAGAGCAATTTTTTTTCTTTTGAAGCTTCTAACACGGCCAAATCACCGTCTTCATCACCAATATAGACCTTACCATCTGCTACGAAGGCAGATGCCCAGATAGCAGCAAAGGTATCATAAGTCCAGTGATGTTGGCCCGTCTCAGCATCTAAGCAGTAAACGAAACCGCTCAAGTCAGCAGTGAAAAGCAACCCGTTTTGAATAGCCACAGTCGACATGGTTCGGCTGTAGTCTCTATCTCCAAAATGCCAGACCTCTGCGGATTCNGTTACATCTCCTTTTTGAGTCGCATCAATTGCCCAAAGGTGACCAGCCCCTTCTCCATGTTCCGGATCTTGTCCAACAGCGATAAAAACTCGGTTGTTGTGAATCACCGGCGTTGCGATAATGCTGTTTCTCGTCCCACGGCCTCCAAGTTCCCAGACCGATTCCTTGGGGTTACAATCAAACTTCCAGATTAGTTCTCCGGTTTCCGGTTCTAAAGCATAAACCACACCGTCACCGCCAGGAAAGATCACTTGCGGTGTTCCTTCTATCACNGCATAGGCAGGGTTAGCCCACTGCCCATGCAAAATATTTTGTCCTGGGGATGCATCCTCCCACACGAGTTCGCCCGTTTCTTTTTTCACAGCAATAAAACTGGGAGCTAACGGTGACGGAATAAGAATATGTCCTTCGTCAACACCATTGCTAGTTTCGACAAATAGCAAGTCCCCAGCTCCAACAGGAGAACAAGTGGCAAGATTATGTGGAAAGACATCAAGTTCTTCCATCATATCGTAGATCCAGATGATATCACCATCGATCTTACTTGTTTCAGTTTCCTCCGTATACGGGCCGTCGTTTTCACCATCGAGAAACCCCTCGGTATCAACACAGACAACTTGGCAACGATTGGAAATATAGTAAAGCCGATCCCCTTCAATATAAGGAGTAGAACAAATTCCCTGTTGTGGCCAATCGTTGACTCGCCCCGCAGTGAGCTTAGTATGAGTGGATTGCCACAAAAATTGGCCATCTGATTCATTAAAGGCGGCAATCACACCTCGATCACCAGTTAATTTCGGATTATACAGGGCTTGGTTATTAGTGCCGACAAATACTTTGCCCCCATGAACGAGGGGCCCAGCATAAGTCTGTGATCCAAGTTGGGTTACCCACTTAATGTTTTTCCCTGTCTCCGGATCCCACTCTATCGGCAGATTAGTCTCGTCGGAAACTAAGTTTCGGTCAGGTGTAAACCCCCACATTGAGGTTTCAACTTGATGATGATCAGCAAGAACCAAAGAAATCGCCGAGATAATCACTAAAACATAGGTTGCTGATTTAAAAAATAATTTCATTCTGTTTACTCCGTCATCGTTACTTTCAAATTATCGTAGTAGATTTCCGCCGCAGAATAGCCATAAATACCTGGACTACCAGTCTTATTAGGAAGAGGATCAATCGCTTTGATCGTCCATTGATTTGGTTCAGGATCACTTTTCTTCCAAACTTTTCCCAAAACAATGGCTTCCTCATCGACCAAATCAACACGCATCTTCATAACATACCAAGCATCAGTTTCCCAATTAAAATCGACATGTTTGGCCATCCGCAAGTCCGAAGACCAAGATCTCACTTGCAATCGCTGGTGAATTCCTTGCAGATCCAGTATATAGCGATTAGCAACCAGTCCCATGTCAGGTAAGCGGCGTTTATTGCGTGTTCCCATTAGATCAATCTTCACAGTATAGTTGCTCATTTTTGGAGGACCTAGAAAAACAACGGAACGATTCAATCCTCGTTTGGCCAGAGTCTTAACCAAAATCTTATTGTCACCTTGTTGACGAGTGAAGAATTTGCCTATTGCTCCGATCCAATGGGTTGGAACCTTATTTTCAACTACTAACTCGAAATCTTCTGTCCAAGGTAAAGGAGGAATGACACGTACACGGGCAGAAGCCTTAGCATCACCCAAAATGGCGGAAACCATGCCTGCCTGACCTATGGCCTTTGGATTAATTGATAATTCACCATCAGAAACACTGGCATCTAAACCTCTCACTGACCATACAGCCCCATTGCTATTAACCAATTCATCACCAACAAATGAANACANTTTAAATCCCTGCTTCTGGCCTGGTTTTACGACTACCTCCGCGGGGGTAAGTTGCAGAGTAACAGGTATTTGTTTAGCCCGGCCCAAACAATAGATTCCCTCCTCAGTGGCAAAGAAAATTCGTCCATCCGAAATAGCAGGTGAGCCATAAATCTCTGCAGCTCGATCTTCGAGCTCAACAGACAATTCAACAGTACTTAGCACATCCACGCCACCCGGTCCTACTTTCAAAATATGGAAATGACCATTGACCTCTGACACATAAATCTTCCCGTCAGCCCAAACAGGTGATCCTTTTCCCACCGTACCAATATTCTGTACCCACTGCTCTTCTCCAGTTTTGGCATCCAAACAATGCATGTTGGCGGAATTGTCCACCAAGTAGATTTTTTGGTGGTGCAAAGCTGGCGANGTATANCCAACTTGACAGCNATCAAATCGCCACACTTCATGAGTCCCAGTAACATCGCCTGTTCCNCGTCCATCAATGCAAACTACACGNCCCATGGAAGTGTTATCAATATTTTCCTCGCTNTGGGCAGCATAAACCAGATGTCCATCTGCNACAACCGAGACATTAATTCCTCGTTTACTCAGCTTAAAACCCCAGACTTTCTTACCTGTCAGCATATCCATAGCGTAGATAGCTCCATCAGCATTACCTGCTANCAACAACCGTCGGTTATTGATAGTTACAACCACAGGTACTGAATAGGTTGTATCCTTGGGCGGACCACTCGGCGTGGAAACCCAAACCAAATCACCCGTATTTTTATTAAAGGCAAAATAGCGATGTCGAGTTGCAACTTGATCTCCCCAACTCGAGTTCAAATAACTAATAACAACCAAATTACCATCAATGAACGGTGTGTGTGTCCGACCACCATAACCCGANATTCGCCCAAATTCTTCCGTCAACGAATGGGACCACAAGATCTCACCCTTNGGACTAAAACAATAAAACATTCCTTGAACACCNTGGACGTAAACATTCCCAGTTTCAGGATCACCAGCAGGNCTTGCCCAACCAACNCGATTAAANGGAATNGTGGTGTGGAAGACATTGAATTTATGTTCCCATACTTNTTCACCAGTTTGGACGTGAAAACAAGCAATGTGTTCCTGCTCGGTNACATCCTGTCCTGTTCGACCAAGAACATACACGTGGTTGCCAATGACAATAGGTGTCGAGCGACTTATAAAGTTTCTCTTCCAAAGTAAGTTTTTTCCATCTTTCGACCATTCAGAAATCAAGTTTTTTTCCAAAGACACGCCATCTTGANTTGGCCCCCTCCAATGGGGCCAGTTATCGGCAACACCGAAGTTTGTGAAAACGAACAAGAAGCAAAATGCCCAATTTAGAATTTTAAATCTCATGAATTCCTCCATCACTGCGAATTTCTGATTGCATAAAGAGCTTGATAACTACGAAGATATATGGTGCCGTTAGAGATAGCGGGAGAGGAAGCGATGGTTTCATTAATGTCATTTTGTGCGAGGATCTCAAACTTTCGCCCAGCTTTAACCACAGTAACTAAGCCGTCTCTTGAAGTCAAGTAGACTTTCCCATCTGCATAAACTGGGGAAGCACGATGTCGATTATTATGGGTTCTTTGCTGGTAAATTTCCTCACCTGTTTGGGCATCGATACAGATCAAAACACCATTTTCACGGCAAAGGTAAACCAGACCATTGTGGATCAACGGCGAAGGCACGTCAGGCGTATTGTCATCGAGACGCCAAATGTGGCCTTCATCTGTGCCAGTGATATCCCCTTTAGCATTGGGTTTTAAACCTAATACAGGGCCATTCTTAGCAGAAGGAACAACGATCAATCCNGGAACAGCAACNGGTGATGCAACGAACCGCAAGGAGGGATTATAACGGTCTTTCAAATTGAGTCCACCGCATCGCCAAATTTCGCTACCGTCACTCAGGCTATGGGCACTGACATAGTCCGCACCATGCGAAAGTAGAAATTCCTGCTCGTTATCNCGGTACANAAATGGAGAAGCNTAGGAGTGTTCACACTCAGAATGNGCNTCNCTNTGGCGTTCATGTGCCCAGATNTCTTTGCCCGATAGTTTATCTAATGCNAGAACNAACCCAGCTGTNTTGTCNTNTTTGTNACGGATGTTNCTGTGAATTAACTGNAGATANAGCCTNTNNCCGTCTACAATCGGTGAAGATGCCATGACAAAGTACATGTNAAANTCACCATACCATTTCTCNAGGTTTCCTTTCCAAATNTGATTGCCATCAAAATCATAACANCCAATGTCACCAGTACTGAAATATGCCCAAACGTACTGACCATCAGTGCAGGGCGANGGTGAAGCCGAATTCCCTTCACCACGCCTGACATCACGGTTGCCAACACCCAGTTTCTTGTTCCAACGTACTACTCCATTGATATCAATTGACATTANCAGCAGATCTTCATTGTTATNACCAACAGTAGTGAGGAAAATATTGTCTTCCCATATGACGGGAGTAGACCCAGCCTGTCCGGGCAATTCCAGTCGCCATAGCACATTTTCTGTCTTGCTCCAGACATCCGCGATATCCACCTCGTCGCAGACACCATTAGCATATGGACCACGCCAAGTCGACCAGTTATCTGCAAATGACTGTTGGNCTATGAAAAGTAAAAAACCAATTANCAGAATCAAAATACGTTTCAATAGCACTCGTTTCATCGAACTCTCTAGCCTTTATCCATTATCTATATACCAATTTCATTTTATAACATATATTCGGATACNATTCCAAANTGTTTGATTCAGGTTTGATAAGGAAATGGATGAGGATGTCCAATGTAAATTTTTTCACCTCGAAGTAGGATTTTTTCAGGATCCTCTTTTATGACGTTGTGAACATTGTGAGCCTGATATCCAAGGGTCATNCTTCGGCGGGATCGATCACTCCCATTTTTATCCGANCCATGAAAACAGGAATCATCGAATAAGAGCACNCCACCTNTNGGCATTGGCATTGGCACTGAACGATGGTAGAGNTCAGATTCTTGGAAATTATCCTGCTTNGGACGTCGTGTACGNTTAAACGGTCGCATATGACTGCCTGGAACAAGNCGAATACANCCATTATCGAGAGTAGATTCCTCCAAGTAAATAANTACNGTAATCAATTGATGNGCATATGGTTCCTCACCGCTGTGCCAAGGTACAACACATGAACCGGCAGGTCTAACCATTAAATGATTATGTTTGTTCGTTAGAAGTTCAATATTCGGCCCCAGTACTCCCTGCAGAGCATCCAGTACAATTGGATGTGACGCCGCTTCCAGATAGGCCGAATTACGCTCAACTATTTTAGATAAGCGACGAATGTTAGTTGGTGTCCGTGATTGTTTGGATTCCCAGATAATAGGTTCGACTAATCCGGAAATCTGCATATCCGTAATATCGTTGAGCCGATCAATTAAATTATCTGCTAATAGTTCGGGCGGGCGATAAAAACCGTTATACCGAAAATACCAAATATCCTCTTCGCTTAATTCCATTTCTCACATCCATATCAACTGGCTGTAACCAATGACCATATTTCCTTATTTTAATGTAACCTGGGATTCACTAAATCAGGAGGTTGTTTCCAACTATGGGCTGACTTTTCTTTTTTCAGATAGTATGCTATTGATTTAATGCTTTAACTACTGCTAACTGGATGAGATCGATTTCTGGGCCAACAACTGTTCCCACTAACTGTTTTCGCAGATTAAAGATGCGAACTTCAGGAGTTGCCGTAACATTATGCCTCTGTACAATAGGAGATCCTTTTTGACCAATGTTAATCTTTCGGAGTGCGACATCAGGTTTGGATCTGACTAAATCGTGTAGCATAGGGGTAAGAGCTTCGCAGGACAGACACGTGTCTGAATAGAATTCAAACAATGTAACCTTATCAGGAACAAGATATTCTTCCAATTCTATGACATCACCCAGCGAAATCGTTTTGATATCAGGTGTTGCTCCATCTTCAAGCTGAGTTGTAGCGGTTAGAGTTCTCGTTGAATTGCTTCCATTAAAAGCATACCACATCCGCAGTGAGAAGACATAGTTGGCGATTAGTTGCGAATTGTTGATGCGCCTGTAAACAGGAATATGGGCATCAGCTTGATAGGCAAACTCCGTATGCCCGAACTTGACACCGGTCGTTAAGTAGATCCATTTGCCTCCGGTGTTGGTAACATTAACACTTTTGTCATAATCATGTCCTGTATAAATCCCATTAATCTGGCTGGAAATTTGTACGTTTTTAAACGGTTGATAGGCTGTTCCCAATGTGTACTGAAATTCATTGCCAAACTTATAATTATGTATGTTTTCTCCACCTGATAATCGGTAAAGTGTGCTACCAAATAGCCTGATGTTACCCAAATTTTGGAGGTAGTCTATACTAAAAATCTGGTCAAGCGATCCAGTTCCAGGCTGTAATACTGGATCATGCGAAATTCCAAACCCCCAGTCCCAATCTGGACGAGAATCACCAGTTGGCAATTTTAGCCCTAAGCCGAGCCAAAAACGTGGGTTTCGATCAGATTTCGGCTCGTTTAGCAGTAAACGGTTGTGCAAAATGACGTCTCCAAGCCCCGAATAATTTCGGGTGAAACGTATTCCTGTCCTGAGATCAGTCTTTGGAGAAGTAATATTTTTGTAAGGCACCACAGCGTTTACTGATAATCGTGAAGATAGGTAGTAGTGCAAGTTTAGAGAGGTAGTGCGAAAAAAAGTGCGTTCCTCAGCGGCACTTGAAACCAAAGTCGTACCACTCATAGCATCCTGAAAAATTTCATGCTCAACTGACACACCAACAGTCAGTTTGTTTGATTCTTCGTTGAGTAAC
>NZUQ01000071.1 GCA_002697225.1 Candidatus Poribacteria bacterium | reverse complement strand
CTATTGATACAATACCCTAAACGAATAATTTCAAACCGCCAAAGACTCGGAATTGGCTAACACTCAACATCTAAACTATCAAAATGAACCTAATATGACCCTAAAAACGCGATTTAAAATTATCACCGAATGGAAGTTATTGAAAATTCGCCATTTTTCAAATCGCGAAAAACTGACAGGCAATTGAACATTTGGACTGTAACTCCCAAATCTAAGTTTTCAACAACCTACGTTGAGGTGAATAAACACACTTCTCGAAAAAACTTGCTTTTTCGGCGTTTAATGTGTTACTTTCTGAACTCTAAAAGTTTTGCAAATGAGTTTTATTTAGTTCAGGCTTACATCTTGGGAATTTGGAGATCAGCCACTTCAAAATATTTTAATACCAACTCTGGCATGTTTTCAACCAGCTAAAATATACTTCACCTCCCTCATGCTTTTGCAAAGTTTTGCAAATTCAAGTCAGTTGAGAATGTGAATCATCAATTACATCGATCTCTGAATCCCCAGGTTACACCCCAAAAAGCACTAACAGCAATTGTAAGCTATTAAGCCAGAAAACCTTAGTACAATAAATTTTAAGGACGTATATATACAATGATTGAACATGATGTGCTCGTAATCGGTGGAGGCTTAGCAGGCATGAGTGCTGCTCTCCACGCAAAACAGGCTGGAGCAGATGTAGCAATGCTTTCAAAAGTTTATCCAACACGTTCACATTCAGCAGCCGCGCAGGGTGGTATCAACTCCGCTATAGGGGTTGAGGATTCTTGGGAAGTACATGCCTACGAAACAGTCAAAGGGAGCGATTTCCTAGGAGATCAAGACGCCATTGAAATTCTATGCCGAGAAGGCATTGAGGACATTTTTGCACTCGAACATTACGGGGTCATCTTCGATCGAGATGGTGAAGGACTTATCCACATGCGTGGTTTTGGCGGAACGGACAAAAGTCGGACTTGTCATGTTGGAGATATGACTGGACAAACCATACTACATGTTATTTACGAACAACTCCTTAAGTTGGAAGTCCAATCTTACAATGAATGGTTTGTCACAACCCTGTTGATGGAAGATGGAATATGCTGTGGCGCAATTGCTATGGAAATGACCAGTGGCAAACTAGAAATCATTAAAGCTAAGTCTATCATTCTTTGCACTGGCGGGTGCGGTCGTGTCTATGAACCAAGTACTAATGGGCTGATAGTAACGGGGGATGGGCTATCCTTAGCCTATCGTGTAGGCGCAGTGCTTATGGATATGGAAATGGTACAATATCACCCAACCACTTTGCCCGCTAATGGTTTCCTCATAACAGAAGGGGCACGAGGTGAGGGAGCATATTTGCTAAACGCCAATGATGAGCGCTTCATGCTAGATCCACGTTATGAAGCTACCACGCTGGCGGAAAAAGCATCGCGTGATGTCGTTTCGCGTGCAGAAACAATCGAAATTCGAGAAGGACGTGGAATAAATGGTTGTGTCTTATTGGACTGTCGTCATATTAAGGATCGCATCTTGGAAGCTTTTCATCAAATTTCCGAGCTCGCAAAGGACTATGCCGGCGTTGACATAACGAACGAACCTCTGCCGGTCCGTCCAGGGATGCATTACATTATGGGCGGTATCAAAACCGACACAGACGGTCGTTGCTATAGGTATAATGGTGAAGGCATCACTCCACTCCCAGGCTTGTATGCTGCTGGCGAGACGGCGTGTGCTTCCGCACACGGAGCTAATCGACTAGGAGGAAACAGCTTACTAGATTGTGTTGTCTTTGGCCGAAGAGCTGGAGCACACGCGGCCCAATATGCTAGTAACACTAAAGATATTAGCATCTCCGAACAAGTGATTAAAACCGAAGAGCAGAAAATTGTTGATCTCTTTGCTCGTACAACCGACGAACGTCCGGCAACACTAAGATTGGAAATGGGTAATATTATGCACGAGTTCACTGGCGTATTTCGAGACGAATCAGGATTGCTCGAATCACAGCGCCGAATTGGACTGGTAAGAGAACGCTATCCCCAAATCTCTGTTGACGATAAAGGCAGAATATTCAATACTGATTTAGTAGCAGCTCTAGAGCTAAATTATATGCTCGATTGTGCAGAGACAATTATTGCTAGCTGTCTTGCGCGTCAAGAGAGTCGAGGTGCACACACACGTACCGATCATCCTACACGAGACGATGAAAATTGGCTTAAACATGTGATTGTCTACCAGACAGATGAAGGCCCTGCGGTCGATTATTTACCAGTAACCATCACTAAATGGCAACCAGAGTTGCGGCAATATTAAGAATTTGATTTAAAAGGAGCCAAACTAAAGATGATTCAAGCTAAACTAAAAGTTTATCGCTATAATCCTCAAAAGGACCAAGAGCCGCACTATGACACTTACACAGTGGATGATTTACCTGACTTTGCTACAGTACTGGATGCACTTATTAAAATCCGTGAAGAAATAGATGGCACATTGACCTTGCGCTGTTCCTGCCGAAGTGCGGTTTGCGGCTCATGTTCCTTTCGGGTGAATGGGCATGCTAAGTTAGGATGTAAAACCAAACTGGCAGCGCTCGCACCCAATGGCGAGGAAATTTGTGTAGACCCAATGGGTAACATGGAAGTAATTAAAGATCTCGTAACTAGTATGGACACATTTTGGGACAAGCTACGGCAAGTCAAACCATGGATTGAAATCGAAGGTGAACCACCGGAACGTGAGTATAAAGTTCCACATAGCAAGATGGTAGAGTTACAACAACCAATGAACTGCATCATGTGTGGAGCGTGTGTAAGTGACTGCACAGTATTAGAGGTGGATGAAAAATTTTTGGCCCCAGCTGCACTCGCCAAAGCTTACCGAATCGTTGGTGATCCTCGNCANGCTCCAACTAAAGAATCCCTAATAAACCTAAGTCAAGAGGGNGGNATTTGGGATTGNACTCGTTGNATNGAATGTGTGCAAGTTTGTCCAAAAGNTGTTGCACCNATGGATCTAATCATCAAGTTGCGTGAACTAGCTATCAAGGAGAANCTAACCAAAAACGTGGGCGCGAAACATGTGATTCATTTCACCGAAAGTGTATCACATAGCGGTACAATTGATGAACGCACTCTACCCGTTAAAGCTGCGGGCTTAGGTTGGGCTATAAAAAACACAGGTACTGCAATCAAAGCAATATTGAAAGGGAAAATTAAACCTCCCCTTCCNGGTACCCACTCATCAGTNNCAGAAGTAAAGGACATACGCCGCATTCACACAGAACTNGAGAAAAAACCNTAAACAAATATTATGAAGTNANTAACATATGGTCCATCNCAAGCCAATNTACACATCCCAAATATTGCCCNGAAGAGGACAGAACNCACNAAATTTGTCTTTTAACTCGGGAAAAGGCCAAATTGATAGAAACCCAACATCTTTGCCGATTAAGCCCCTACGAGCTTTCAAGAAAAAAGTAATATCATATATGGATCGATAAATCACAACTGATATAGGAGTAAATCTACATGAGAGTTGCTTACTTCCCTGGCTGTGTAGCCAAAGGGAATTGTCCTGAACTGAACCAAGCCACCAAAAAAATTGCACCGATGCTTGGTATTGAATTGGTTGAACTCACTGGTGCTCCCTGCACCGGTGCAGGTGTTTTAGAATCACAAAATCCAGTGCTTGCAGATACTTACAATGCTAAAACTCTCGCGCTCGCTGAGGAATTAGATTTACCATTGATGACAATCTGTTCAACCTGCATAGGTTGTCTACGTAAAAGCAATAAGAAACTGTCTGACAATGAAGGTTACCGTGCAGAAGTAAACGCAGTGCTTGAATCTGGCGGGCACACTTACCANGGAGGTGTTGATGTCACACATATTCTCTACGTTATCATCAAAGAAGTTGGTATTGATAACCTTCGCGATATGGTAAAGAAACCCTTGACAGATCTGCGCATTGCNCCATTTTACGGTTGTTACATACTTCGTCCCGCTGACATAATGGGGATTGACGATCCTGATAATCCAACTTCAATGGAAAGAGTAATTGATGCTTTAGGCGCAACTCCAGTGGACTACAGCGGTAAAACTCGCTGTTGCGGTTTTCCAATTGGGTTAGAAAACGAAGAAGCATCATTCAAAATGGCAGGAAAACACATTGGTGAAGCCAAGGATAAAAGTGCTGATTGCATGGTAACACCNTGTCCATTATGNCATATGAATCTTGACCTCCAACAGCCTGGGGTTAGCCGGGTAATCAACCGACAGCTTGACATGCCGATTTTGCATCTTCCGCAAATGGTCGGCTTAGCACTTGGTATATCACCGAAAGAGCTAGGCTTTAATAAACATATGATACCAACTCAGAATGTACTAGCAAAGCTGGGCATATAACATTGTTCNNANGNNATTAATTCGGTGATACGAAGCAAATGACCGAGACTTTAAGAAGCTGNATTATCTCTTTTATTAAANAAAAACGTCACTTACCCCTTGAAGGCCTGAGTTAGCTGTCTTCCGGGTTGAGAATAGCTTTAAGGTATTCCTTTCTCATCAATGCGATATGAGAAATGGAAATTTCCTTAGGGCAAACGGCCTCNCACTCACCATGGTTTGAACAATCACCAAAACCTTCTTCATCCATTTGCTTAACCATTTCTACCACCCGTTTTTTTCCTTCGATTTGCCCTTGAGGAAGTGAGGCAAGATGTGCGACCTTAGCCCCAACAAACAGCGAAGCGGAAGCATTTGGACAAGCAGCGACACAAGCGCCACAACCAATGCAAGTAGCAGCATCCATAGCCCGCTCAGCGGAATTCTTGGACACCAGCACAGCATTTGCATCTGGAGCTTCGCCAACATATAAGGAAACATAGCCAGCAGAAGTGATAATTCGGTCAAACGCACTTCGATCCACAACTAGATCTTGTATAACGGGAAAGGCGTTAGAACGCCAAGGCTCAACTGTAATGGTATCCCCATCTTCAAATTCACGCATATGAAGTTCACAGGTCGCAGTGGCTTGCTTGGGGCCGTGGGCTACACCATTAATTACCAAGCTGCACATCCCACAAATTCCTTCACGACAGTCGTTATCGAACTCAATAGGGTTTTCTTCCCGTCTAATTAGATCCTCATTTAGTTTGTCCAACATTTCAAGAAACGACATATCAGAAGAAACACCATTAACAGTGTATGACACCATTTCACCTGAGCTGTTTGCATTTTTTTGACGCCAGACCAATAAATTTAACGTCATATCTTTCATTGAAAACACCTTGCTAACTTGATACATTCACTCCGTTTTTACTTATAACTTCGCTGAGTTAGATTCACGTTCTCAAAAGACAGAAATTCCTGGGAATAGGAAGGTGCTTTCCCCTCACCCATATATTCCCATGCTGATACATAACTGTAATCCTCATCATTACGAAGTGCTTCCCCTTCGGGAGTTTGGCTTTCTTCACGAAAATGTGCGCCACAAGATTCCCTTCGATTCAACGCATCCAATGCCATNAACTCCCCCAATTCCATATAATCAGCCACACGTCCAGCAAACTCCAGATTCTTATTTAGCATATCCTGATCACCTCCAACCTTGACATTCTCCCAAAATTCCTCACGCAACTCACGAATTTCTCTTATTGCGCGTTCAAGCCCCACTTTTTCACGTGACATACCAACATAATCCCAAAGAATACGTCCGATTTCCTGGTGAAATTCCTTCACCGTTCTTTCTCCTTTGATGGAGAGAAGTTTTTCAACTTTCCCATGAATCTCTGCTTCAGCATCTTTGAAAGCTGGGTGCTCGGTGGTAATCTTCGGCAATTCGTCACCTGCAATGTAATCTCCAATAGTGGATGGAATGATGAAGTACCCATCAGCCAANCCCTGCATTAAGGCACTTGCTCCAAGACGGTTTGCTCCATGATCAGAGAAATTCGCTTCGCCAAGAACATGTAAACCAGGAATTGTACTCATTAGATTATAATCGACCCATAACCCTCCCATTGTATAATGAACTGCGGGATAAATTCGCATCGGTGATTCATAAGCATTTTCACCTGTAATCCTCTCGTACATATCAAACAAATTACCATATTTTTCTCGGACAGTTTCGACTCCAATGTGCTCTATAGTACCAGCAAAGTCGAGATAGACAGCCAAACCTGTTTCACCAACCCCCCGCCCTTCGTCACAAACAGCCTTAGAGTTTCTCGATGCAACATCACGTGGCACGAGATTCCCGAAACTCGGATATTTCTTTTCAAGGTAATAATCCCTTTCTTCTTCTGGAATATCATTCGGCAGACGTTTATCATCTTTGTTCTCAGGTACCCAAATACGCCCATCATTCCTCAACCCTTCGCTCATAAGTGTTAGTTTAGACTGATGATTGCCAGAAATCGGAATACAGGTTGGGTGAATCTGGGCAAAGCATGGGTTTGCAAATAAAGCCCCACGTTTGTAACAACGCCATATAGCTGTAGCATTAGAATTCATGGCATTTGTAGACAGGTAGTAAGCATTACCATAACCACCCGTTGCCAGCAACACCGCATCTCCAGCATAGGACTCAATTTGCCCTGTGATGAGATTCCGAACAACAATTCCTCGAGCTTTGTCATCAACAGTAACAAGGTCCAGCATTTCCCTTCGTGGGAATATCGAGATGCCTCCAGCATTAACCTGACGCATTAAAGACCCATAAGCTCCAAGGAGTAGCTGCTGTCCTGTCTGACCACGACAGTAAAATGTGCGAGATACCTGTGCACCTCCGAAAGATCTATTTGCTAGATGCCCTCCATATTCACGTGAGAATGGTACCCCTTGCGCTGCACACTGATCAATAATGTTTGCACTTACCTGGGCGAGGCGGTAAACATTTGCCTCTCGAGACCGATAATCACCACCTTTGAGGGTATCGTAAAATAGACGCCACACGCTATCACCATCATTATGATAGTTTTTGGCCGCATTGATACCACCCTGTGCGGCAATACTATGAGCTCTCCTTGGGGAATCTTGAATGCAAAAACTTTTGACGTGATAACCTAATTCGCTGAGTGATGCAGCAGCAGAAGCACCGGCCAGACCTGTTCCAACAACTAAAATAGTAAAATTCCGTTTGTTTCCAGGGCTAACCAGTTTCATATCAAACTTATGCTTGCCCCACTTTTCCGTTAGAGGACCACTGGGTACTTTTGTCTCAAAAGCCATTACAACATCATCCCCTATAAAACCCTATTTTTGTTCCAATATAAATTAAGACAGGAATCGCAAGAAATCCAAAACCGAGACAGGAAGAAATGAAAATGCCAAGGACTCGGACCATTGCGGTGTATTTCGAGTTGCTCATCCCAAGCGATTGAAAAGCACTCCAAAATCCATGCCTTAAGTGCATACCGAGCATAAACATCACCGCGACGTAACCAATAACATAAGATCCCTTTCCAAANTTCTCGTGAACTAATCTGTAAAGATCCCTAACAGACTCATGNCCAATTTCTACAGTGTATTTCGCACCAAACTTAAAATTGATTAAGTGTACAACGACAAAAACAAGCAAAATCATTCCGGTGATAATCATCGATGTTGAAGCCATTGATTTCTGGCTCGGTAATCCAGCGTTGCCTTTAGAAATATAGCCAATAGGACGTGCTATTTTCTTCTTGCGAGTCACGGAAATCGCAGTTGCAACATGAACAACGAAGGCTCCCAACAAAATGAACTCTGCAATATAAAGNAATTCTCCAAAACCGGTTAGGAAATGTGCGTATTTGTTATAGGGAGCAGAATCAGGAACAAGTAACAAAAAATTACCAGTTAAATGCTCGACGAGAAAGCCACAAAAAGCCAGCCCAGTCANACCCATTAAAAATTTCTTTCCTACTGAAGATTTTAGCATCGACATCATCATACGCAATTACACCATACTGTTTTCGAGCATATACTATTTGGCTAAACGTGGCAGCGTACACCAAAATGGAACCTAGATCAAGCCAGTTAAACCAGAAGATATAGGTATCAAACCAAACAGCTATCCACCAAATAATAGAGGAGTACTAGACAATTTTGTTATGCCAGAACTATTTCCACTTAAGCATTCCATTCCCAAATTGTCAAACNCTCACACCACCAATTCTATTTGGACTTCCAGATTCGGCTAATTTATGATAATATGGGACTCTTATTCCACCCTNTCCCACTTAATTTGTTTGGAGGCGCTTACATTTAGNTCCAAAGANNAATGATANAGAGGGAGAATTCTAAGAACAAACAAANTAANTTTANTAACACATCAAGCTAACTTAGTCAAGTTAAACGAGAGCTGAATGGTGATCCGAAAAGCAATTATTTTTGACATGGATGGAGTGGTCATAAACAGTGAGCCACTCTATGATCTTGCCGATGTAGATTTTTTGAGAAGAAAAGGCATTACCTATAACCGAGAATCGATAGCTAACACTCTACTAGGAAAGAGTTTACGAGATACAACACAAATACTTAAAGATATACATAGTATTACTGGAACCACACAAAATCTAATGGAGGAACGATTAGACCTTATAGAAGGGTTATATCAATCTTCACTGTCTTACATTACAGGGTTTTTAGAGATCCATCAATATTTGGTAGAACGAAGCATCAAAACCTGTATCGCGACTGCCTCTCATAACCGCTTACTTGACGTTGCGGATAAAAAATTAGGTTTATCGAATATTTTCGGACAGTATATCTTCAAGATCTCAGACGTAGGTGATAAATCAAAGCCAGATCCTGCAATTTTTTTGTATGCCGCCGAAAAGCTGGAAACAAAACCTGAGGAATGTTGCGTAATAGAGGATTCTCCAAACGGTATTATGGCAGCTAAGAATGCGGGGATGTATTGCATTGGAATAACAACTTCCAGAACAAGCAAAGACCTAGGTCTAGCTGACGTTGTTGTCTCCTCACACAACGAAATCATCCAGCTTTTCAAACAATCTGAATAGAATAAAAAAAACATGAAATCAAACCAAACTACAGGAATCCAAAAAGGATTAACAAACTACGGAGATCCTGAATTCAGCATTTACATACGAAAAGCCTTTGCTAAGGCTATGGGATACACTGAGGATGAACTCAGTAGACCAATTGTAGGGATTGTTAACACTTTTAGCGGATTTAATAGCTGCCATCAGAATTTTAGTGACCTAATTGAAGCGTTAAAAAGAGGCATTCTCTCTCAAGGAGCACTACCGATTGAATTTCCAACAATCTCCCTTGGTGAAATTTTCACCTCTCCAACCACAATGATGTTCCGTAATCTGATGGCAATGGATACTGAAGAAATGATTAAAGCTCAGCCGATGGATGGAGTAGTGCTGTTAGGCGGGTGTGACAAAACGGTACCAGCCCAATTGATGGGTGCGCTTAGCGCTGACAAGCCGACAATCTGTTTGGTAGCGGGCCCAATGGTTACAGGAGATTACCAAGGAGAAAAACTAGGAGCGTGTACGGACTGCCGACGATTCTGGAGAGAATACCGAGCAGGACACGTGGATGATGAACAAATGGAGTTAATCAATAACCAGTTATGTTCGAGTACCGGAACCTGTATGGTAATGGGAACTGCCAGTACAATGGCGGCACTAGCAGAGGCCATGGGCATGATGTTGCCAGGAGGAGCAGCGATTCCAGCAGTGATGGCCGAACGACGCCGACATGCTGAAGCCACGGGCAGAGCAGTTGTAGCGGCAATACAGAAAGATTTAAGGCCATCTCGTGTTTTGTCAAAACGCTCATTTGAAAATGCAATTCGCGTCTTGATGGCTATCGGGGGCTCAACGAATGCTATCATTCATCTAACTGCTATAGCAAAACGAATTGGGATTCCGCTTACCCTCACTGATTTCAACCGAATTGGAGACCAAACACCAGTTTTAGTTAACCTGAAGCCAAGTGGGAAATACTATATGGAAGATCTCGCTAAATCTGGCGGCATTCCAACTGTGATGAAAGAACTAGAAGANTCTCTCCACTGTCAAGCANCCACCATAAACGGCAAGACCATCGGAGAGAATCTAATGGAAATTTCGTCACCACCTGAATGGCAAGATGTGATTAAAACTAGAAANAATCCTCTGTTAGAAGGGAGAGGGCTGACATGCTTGTTTGGAAACTTAGCACCAAATGGCGCTATTATTAAGCGCTCCGCGGCTTCACCTCACCTGCTCTATCATCANGGTCCCGCTTTNGTTTTCAAATCAATTGAGGATTTACATAACCGAATTGATCAACNGGATCTACACGTCACAAATAACCACGTGATTGTGCTTCAAAATGCTGGTCCAGTCGGTGGACCGGGAATGCCAGAAGCCGGTTACCTTCCCATTCCCAAGAAACTCCTACNAACAGGTATAAAGGACATGGTTCGGATTTCAGATGCTCGTATGAGCGGCACTGCATTTGGTACCGTTGTCCTACACATATCTCCAGAAGCAGCGGTCGGAGGCCCACTAGCAACTGTACAGGATGGAGATATGATTGAACTAGATGTNGAGAACAAAAGCATACAACTTCTTATTGATGACAACGAACTAAGGAGAAGGACAGACAACATTAACCTACCCGAGCCGCATTTCCAAAGAGGGTATGGTGTTCTATACACCAATCACGTCGAGCAAGCCCATCTTGGATGCGACTTTGATTTTCTTTAGTTTTTTGTTCCAAATCATCAGAAAAATTAATCAGAGATAAATAACATTGAATAAATATAACAATTAAGTTTACCTTGCTATTTGAAAGAAAGAGGCACAAATGGTAGATTCGCTAGCGGGTATACGCGTTTTAGATCTAACACGGATTTTAGCTGGCCCTTATGCGACAATGATTCTCGGTGACTTAGGTGCAGAGATCATTAAAATTGAGCGTCCTGATATAGGAGACGAAGCACGTGGGTTTGGTCCGTTTAAAAATGATTTTAGCCTGTACTTCATGAGCATTAATCGAGGTAAGAAGAGTGTAACTCTAAACCTGAAAGACCCTCGAGGGAAAAAAATTTTCCTCGATCTCGTCAAAAAATCGGATATCGTGATCGAAAACTTTCGTCCTGGTACCATGAAGAAACTTGGTTTGGATTACCAAACACTCAAAGAACACCATCCTTCGCTAGTTTACGCTGCCTGTTCAGGATTCGGTCAAACTGGCCCATATGCCACAAGAGGTGCCTATGACATGATTATACAAGGCATGGGAGGTATCCTCAGCATCACAGGCGAGCCGAACCGCCCNCCTGTACGAGTCGGCACTTCGATTGGAGATATCACCTCTGCTTTATTCACAGCTATTGGTATTTTCTCCGCACTACGCTATCGAGATCAAACAGGCGAAGGTCAATTGGTGGATGTTGGTATGCTTGATTGTCAAGTAGCCATCTTGGAGAACGCGCTGATGAGATACTTTTCAACCAATGAGATCCCCCAGCCGCTAGGGCGGAGGCATTCATCGATTACCCCATTCGAGGTTTTTGAATCCAAGGACAATTATGTCGTTATTGCCATCGGCAATAACGAACTATGGGAAAAATTTTGTCAACACATCAACAAACCGGATCTCATTAACGATCAAAGATTTTGCACCAATGCCCTGCGAACAGAAAACCACGCACAACTCTTTCCAATTTTAACCGAAATCACAACCCAATTTACAACCGACCATTGGATCAAATCGATGGAGTCGATTGGTGTNCCATGTGGTCCTGTCAATACCATCGACAAGGTTGTCACTGATCCACAAGTATTAGAACGAGAAATGATTGTGGAAGTGGAACACGAAACAACTGGNGCCNTAAAGATTCCAGGCATCCCAATTAAGCTATCAAAATCCCCCGGTCGTATTGAGCATCCAGCACCTAACCTAAGTCAACATACCATGGAAGTACTNAAAGAGTTACTGGATATGGACGAAACCGAAATTGAAACACTAAAACAGAATAAAGTTATTTAAATTTTGGATAAGTCCAAATATTTATGTNCCAATAGCGAGTGAAGATTTTCAACGATTATGAAGGAGACATCANCATCCATACAGGGCAAGNATAATATCCCCATTGAATGGTTACCAATTCTAGCTTATCACAAGATAGGTACTCAGAAAGAACTTGGAATTACTTGGATAGCGCCGTCNGTCTTCGAGAAGCAGATTGCGTTTTTGCACAGCGAACAGTATCAAACCGTATCTCCAAACGATTTAACAGAAGCTNTGTTAGAAAAGAGGAAACTACCCGAAAAATCCGTCATGATAACTTTTGATGATGGATATGAAAGTTGCTACACCCACGCCTTTCCGATCCTAAAGCGTTATGGATTTACCGCCACTATCTTCATGTTAGCCGGATACGTGGGGAAGTGGAATTCTTGGGACGCGAGACTTGGATGGAAACGCTTCAAGCATTTAAGCAGAGAACAAATCATTGATCTCGATCTGGAGGGTTTTACATTCGGTTCTCACGGACTAAACCACCTGTTCTTAACGCTCCAACATCATGAAACTATTCAAACAGAACTCAAGATGTCTAAATCAATTTTAGAAGACATCCTACAAAAACCGATCGACTGTTTTGCATACCCATACGGAAATTACAACTCTAAAACCACACAGTTAGTTAAAGAGGCAAACTACCACATCGCATTCAGCCTAAACCCTAGTCCACAGATCACCAATAGTCAAACCTACTATCTACCGCGTATGGGAATCTATCTGTGGGACACCTTAAACACTTTTAAAACGAAATTACGACAAAATGGAGAAATGAGATTTCGAATTGAATGTACCAAAAATATTCTGATCAACCGCTTGACATACGGCAACTTAATTCGATTTTATGCTAGTTCCAACTAACTAGCAAGAGTCTAATATAAGACCAAACATACATAAAGTTATTCCTTAAAAAAAATCGCAGACAAGGTAGATGCTCCCACACATTCTGTATCAAGTATCACGCATTTTTGGTGATGGACCTTTAACTAGTCAAGATTGTCGACAGATAATAGATTCCTGTTCCTCGTTATCATTTTCCGATCAGATGCGAGTTTGGACACGTTTGATCTGTTTGCAACCTATTCTCAAGGCTATAAACCAGCACATTCCCAAAGCGCCGGGTAGAATCGTCGACCTCGGTAGCGGTTACGGAGTACTCAGTTGGTTATTGGCTTCCAGTAGGGAACAAGAAATATTGGGCATCGAGGTTTCTTTGCCACGCCTATCAATTGCCCAACAGATCACCAAGGATCTACCAAACCTAAATTTCCAACATGGAGACATTGCTAATGTAACGGTAGAACCAAGCTCCACAATTCTGTTAATCGATGTTTTGTGCCTTTTCCCTAGTGAAACACAACAACACATTCTTTTTTCTTGTGCAAACAGTCTGGTTGATAATGGTACTCTGGTATTGAAGGACAACACCACAACGCCAAAGTGGAAGTTTTATTATGCCAACTTAGAAGAAAGGATCAAACTTTTTCTTGGTATCTATAGCACACCGACTTTAAAACGACCTAACTATCTATCCCCTGATACATGGCGTAACCTAGTCACGAAATCAAATTTAAAGATTCGCGACGAATTCCNAGTCAACTCACTAGCTCCTTATCCAGGTATCATCTATATCTGNCAGAAGTCATCGTAACCCAGTAGCTAAANACCTACCTCAATAACCTCCATCCACACACCACGAGCAAATCCAGGATATTCTCCTTCACTAAAAGCAGGGTAATAGACACTTTCGCCAGCAAAATCGTGTACATTTTCGCCACCTCCACTATCAGGAATATGTACACGACAGACATGTTGTTGCTGTTTATATAGTTCAGTCAAAGTTGGCGTTCCCGGTTCAACACGGTAATACTCCAGAGCAGATTCATCCACCTCAACACCAAGACCGGGTAATTCCGGCACCGAGATCATTCCACCTGACACTTCCAACCCCTCTTTCAGCAAATGATGCTCCCACAATTCGTGACAAGTGATAGCAGGTAATTGCGAATGCGTCAAAATCGCCCCTAAATGCATAGCGTAAGCAGTAGTGATACCTGTACCTACCATCTGCAACCAAAAAGGTTTATCAAATGAAGCACATAAAGCACCAACACGCCTGGTCCCCGATGCTGCCCCACCAACCACAAAACCACCACATACCCGAGCATGCAAACAATCTTCATTAAAATGCTCAACAATAGGGTTAATAACTGCTGTCTGCAACCGTCCGGCACCTTCCAAATCGGTACCAAGATAAAACGGACTTTCGTAATAAGCAACATTAGGATGCTGATCCAGTTCTTGTAAAACAGGTATAGCACTATCTGCGCTTCGCAAGAACCCGTTGAAATCTATATCAAACTTATAGTTCTCTGGCACAACACTCCCAACTTTATGTATTTGATCAAAAATATCACGCCACGGACGTGCTTTCAGCTTAATCGATGTGTAACCACGCTGAATCGATTCTTTGGCTTCCTCCATCCAGTCTTCCGGCGGCATGTCAATGTCCCACCAAGAAATTGGGCANCGATCNCGAACCTTAGTTCCTAACATCTGGTAAGCAGGAACCTCTAAAGATCTTCCAACAACATCAAAAAGTGACATTTGAATACCAGTTCCAATACTATCATCTTGTAGAATCGCCAGCGGATTCTGACCAACAACACGCTCTATATTACTAGACTCATCCGACAGATTTTCACCATAACCAATAATTCCATTGTCCAATTCAGTGCGGTAAACATAAACACGCTCACTATGCGTTAGCGCCCGATGCATATGTTTGCTAACACGATCACAATAAAAAGGAATATTTAATGTGTACATTTCAACTGTTTTAATTCTCATAATTGAAGAACCTCCAATGATTTTCTGAAAATCACTTAAATAACTGATTAAGACTAGATCTCACCTCAAGTTTTAATCATTCCCGCAAAATCAGATTGATCTCCCTTATCATCACAGCACANTTTTTTCACCGTTGACTATGTTTCACCTACATTTATCCTCTCTAACCGGATGATNCCCCTTCCATTCGAAAATTATACTTTCTGGATTAATCTCTGGATTTGGCAATTTGATAGTTGCCAAATCATTCTTACGTGATTTCCATGGAGTATCATGACTAGGAATATTGATATACTATTCCATATCAACATGGGGGTTCTACTCTGTCCCAAGAGGGAGTAAAATCTGCAACCATTTTGATTGGATTGATTGCTCGACATCTAAAGTATTAACCGAAATCTCGGAAAATTTATGTTCCCCGCACATCCCAGTTCGAATTGTCGATTTGGCGTCTTTGCCACAACGCCAAATTCGGTGGCGTACAAACCTGATCAGCTCGGATACGCGGAATGGAACAGGAACTTACGGTATCCAAAAATCCCCCTTCTNACTNGTCTCAATNCATGGAAATAACNAATACAAATATTATNGGGTAATATGNGTCCTCTCACAGGAATAACCTCAAAGGTCTCAGCCAAGATTAAAACACATCTAACAGCTGTTAATTTCCCGCCTGCATCCTCCCAAAAGACCAAATCCTTTAACAGATCCAATACTAAAACAGAATATCATATATCNTAATAAAGTCAATCTTTAGACTAAACATAAAACTTCCAATCAACCAGTATCAATACTATAGATACTCACTCCAAATCATATATGACGTTGCTCTTGTAAACACCTTCCTGGCACAAAGACAAAACAACTATCAAATTTCAAAGGCACAGAGAGATCACCACACAACTATATTNCATATCTGACCCGAAAGTAGTATCCCTTATAAATGTACATAAACTAGAAGTATAAAACGATCTAGAACTTAAGACTTGTATACTTGAAAACTAGACAGCTAGCTGCTATTCTGTTTAGGATAGATAAAGCGAATGATAAATGGTTACACCAAGGTAAAAGCCTACGCAACTCGATGATGAATATATAAGCTTTATACGAAACATAAAGAAGCGAGGAACTTGTGGATAAAATACTCTTACCAGCAACAAATGCTGACGGATTACCCATAGTCCCAATGAGTGACGAACAGAAGTATACCTTTGACTTGAAAGGCTGGATCACTTTACCCGGATTGTTAGATGAAGAACAACTCGACACGATTCGAACACACCAGATGAAATTCCTTTATGAACGTGATTCATTACCATTAGAAGAGCAAGACAATCACGGTGGTCCTTCTCAAATACTGTTAGACCATCCGGAGGTCGTAGGCGTGTTGAACGAGATCCTCTCACATCAAGGCTTGGCAACCGAGGATTGTTATGGGTTTCGATTCGACCACACCTATACCAGCCATCGGCAAACGGGACACGATAGATTCAATCCTCATGGAGGAGGAGGTTATTTCAATTTCAGCGGGAATTCGCATATCTACCAAATGCAGATGGGACGCATTCACGCTGGACTGACACGTGTAGTATGGGAATTAAACGAGGTGGAAGAAGGCGATGGAGGAACCATGTTTTTATCAGGTAGCCATAAAAGCGCATTTCCACGTCCCCCTGCACTGAGCAAACGGGATAGTCCATTGTGGGAATCGTATTCATGCCCAGCTGGATCGATAGTAATCTTTACGGAAGCACTATGTCATACAGGAACACTATGGACTAATGAAACACGGGATCGACTGTGCTTATTCACATGTTATAACACCATAAATGCAAAATGGGGTAAGGCGTGTCCTCCACAGGCAGTAATTGAATCCTTCCCACCCAAGCGACAGACGTTATTTCGTGGTATATGGCACGGGATGGGCGAAGTACCAGGAATCAATAAATACTACGGCGAAGCAAATACTGGAAGGTTTGGGTAAAATGAAGGAAAGATCAGTTAACGAAGAATTCGGAATAAAAACCAACAATGTAATTTGTAGCGATAACGCATTGCGAAAAAAGCAAAGGAGGGTAACTACCAATTGGAGAACTTCCACCTAAAACCTTTGGTCTAACTATCATAGCTAGATAACTGAACCCATAAGTTAGTATGACAACAATTAACACTAGAATGTTACCTAACGAAGAGAGTTGGTAATAATCTTTATAAATACTCGCAGCTACAAACCTAGAACATTCCTAGCCTCTATTAAGTAAAAAAAGGGCTAATCAGGCAAAGCCCGACAATCCTTCTGGCATAAGACGATATGTCTGACTCTCGNTCCACTTCGTCATAGCAACTACATAATCAAAATCGTCTGCCCAAATCTATGGAATCGATATCGGGTAATTTTTTTGCTTCATTACTTTAGGCTCCAAGCTCCAGTTTTGGCAATGTTTAAATAATAAGCTGTAGGCATAGGTCAACAACTGTCAAACCTCTTACATTAATTATGATACATACCGAGTTCCAGCTGATAAGAAGCTAAATTTCATGGCATACCAACTCAATCCCTGAGCTTATGTTTCTTTGACTTAAACAAGGGGTTATTGTATTCTATCTACTGCTAATTTCCATTTTGGCTTGTGCAAAGGATCCATTGAGCAAAGAAACAGATGATTAAATACACATCCTAGCAGAACTCGTATCCTCTTTAGTACCAAGGAATTTGAAACATGAAGATAAAATCGCTAATATGGCAAATTTCCAGTGTTCTCATGCTACTAGGGCTGACAACCATAATTGGGTGCAACGATAGCAGTGAGGAAGACGGACAATTAGATGATCTGCTGGAACTAATTAATTTCCAGCAAAATCAAATAGCGGGCCTGAATATGCGCCTGAGCTTACTGGAACCAACTGAGAAAGAGATCCTAAACCAATTGGGAATACTAGAGACTAAATTTAGCTCGCTTGAAAAGCTGCAGAATAACATGCAAAATCAGAACAAAGAGATTGGAAACTTAAGTGATAGAATCAATGAGCTAGCAGAGAACACAACCCTTGACGAATTGATAGATGCTGTGCTTGAACAGAGAGCACAAACAGGAAAACTCGAAAGCCGAATTGAGAATATAGAAAATAACACTCTGAATGCATTGCTAAACACAATTACTATCCAGACTCAGAAACTTAATGATGTAGAAAATCTTATCGCTCAACTGTCAAAAAAGCCTGATATCAGCAATTTAGTAGAAACTGCGAACCAACAAACAAAAGAGATCAACAACCTCCAAAATCAAATTAGGGAGTTGAAAAACATAGCAGACACTAATAAGCTGGCAGACACAATTGAAGAGCAAGGACTCATTCTGACGAATTTGGAAGCTCGTATTCAAACAATAGAAAGGGGTAGTAACCCTGTTACAACAACTCCGATCAAAGAGAAAGAAGAAATTGGAGAGATAGAACCATCGGTAAAAGAAAAAGACATGGTATTTATCCGCTCAGGACTATTCAAGATGGGAGACTCCTTTAAAGAGGGAGACCCCGACGAGCAACCAACCAAGACAATCCACATTGAAGCCTTTTACATGGACAAACACGAAGTCACAGTTGGGGAGTATAAGGCTTTCATCGAAAAAACTGGAAACGATGAATTAGATTGGGGGAAAATTAAGAAATATTCACCAACCGACAATCATCCAGTTGTTTATGTCACTTGGCATGATGCCATGAACTACGCTTTATGGGCAGAAAAAAGGCTGCCAACAGAGGCCGAGTGGGAATATGCTGCTCGCGGAGGGCTTATAAGTAAACGCTATCCATGGGGTGATGACATCTCAATTATAAATGCTAACTACGAAGGCAAAGTTAAACGTACCTCACAAGTAGGATCATACGCACCAAACGGTTATGGTCTTTACGATATGGTTGGAAACGCTTCCGAATGGTGTTTGGACGAGTATAATGAAACATTCTACACCACAGATTTCACTAAAAATCCTTTTTCAGGTGGACGCATAAAACAAATCACCTCCAACTTTGAGGGAATCCAGAGTTTCCGAGTCATTCGTGGTGGCTCATGGTCTGGCAACAAAGNCGANCTAAGAGTCGCAAACCGAAACTCACGTCCGCCAAAAGACGAAGCTCGGATTTTCGGTTTTAGGTGTGTAAAGTCGATCAAACCTCTAGACCTAATCAATTGGAACGGCTAAGTCGAGTTACAAACCATGCGAATCAAATTTTACGTCAATCGTGAAAGCTGAGATCGATCACATTCACAAGGAAAAACACCCAAAGACGATTTTCCTTCCCACAACTAATTGCTCAAAACACATGGTGACAGTATTTACTGAAGACCCCCCATTGGATAATAAATACTATAAACAATCTACGGATTCTGTGGATTTCACCGCTCTACTAAGCTATCAAAAATGACTTGGAAAACCCCTCAGACCTTAGCTTAGCAGACCAACAAATAAATGTAGAGATATCTGTGAGTGACAATTTCAACGAACCTGCCGTTTTAAAAAGCCACCTAAAAATTTAAGACCCCAACACAGGACATCCGAAGAATATGGTGCTTATTCCTGCGGGAGAATTCGGAATGGGTATGGACGCTGATCAAATACCTGAGCCTCTTCAGCCAGAAAAACAATATCTCCCTGATGCAAAAGCAAGTTGGTTCGAAAATGAGACTCCGCGACATAAAGTTCGCCTGGATGCTTTTTATATAGATATCTATGAAGTATCCAATGCTCAGTCTAAGAAATTTATCAAAAAAACTGGATTTTATACAACTTTGTGTTGGAACACATCTAATTTTGGTATTGGAACACATCTAATTTTGCCCCAAATCATCCTGTGGTTGAGGGCATTTGGCATGATGCTATGACCTATGTCGAACAGGCAAGTAAACGATTACCAACCTAAACTGGTCAAATAAGAACGTTAACGATGGATATAAATACACTGTCCCCGGTTGGATATTTCCCCCCCTAGCGATTATGGATTGTATGATACGGCAGACAATGTGTTTGAATGGCGTTTTGAATGGTATGGTGTCGGCTACTATGCAAAATCGCCAGAGTACGATCCAACGGGACCAATGTCAGGGACTATGCGTGTCACACGCGGTAGTTCTTGGAATTATCCTCCGAATCGCATGCGAGTTTCTCGCCGTATTGAAAAGCATCCAACCAGCATGCTTGACTATGTTGAATTTCGTTGTGTCAAAGTTGTACCTTAGCCTCTTGTCGTTTCCGTTATTCACCTATTTGCCCGGGTTGAAAGCAAATTCGGACCATCACCATGCGCCTTTAATCGAATAGTCTGCATCTTAACCAGAAAATTGCTTATTATCCGTGAATATTGTATGCTAACGTATGATAGGATTCCGCAGGGTTCTTTATCATTTATTCATCAAACAGACCATTTATGAAGGTTAAATTGTATATGGCAACTAAAAGTGCCAAACAACAAGCATCAATTATCGGACTTCTCTTTACGATTGTTTGTTTTATGAGTTGTCAAAGAAGTTCAAACAATCTTGGAGTTACTGAAAACATGGAGAAAGACAAAACTGACGTGACAGAAAAAATTGTGTTAACAGATGAAGAATGGAAACGCAGATTGACACCTGAGCAGTATCGCATACTGCGTCAGAAAGGTACAGAGAGGGCCTTTACCAATGAAATGAAACACCTTGGTAAAGGTTCATTCGTGTGCGCCGGATGTGAAAGTGAGCTTTTCGTATCTGATACCAAATACGATTCCGGTTGCGGATGGCCTAGTTTCTATGACACGGTTGATAAAAACAATATCACTCAAGAACTTGATTCTTCTTTCTCTATGAAACGGATAGAGGTATTATGCAGCCGTTGTGGTGGACATTTAGGTCACATCTTCAACGACGGCCCTCAACCCACCGGGTTACGTTATTGCATTAACGGTGGTGCCATTAAATTCCAGAAAGATGACGAAAACAACAAATAATTGGTATCCTCTTAGCAAAAGTAAGGCTCTATACATCACACACCTAAAAAATTGGCAGAGCTACATTAGCAAAGATCCATAGTATCCTTCAACGAGAATCCTTTTAAATTCCAAACATAAACCATTTAAGTTTTTTTCATATGGCGATAGGATTGTTCAATTAGTCGCCGCTCTCTTTGGCTCTGTATCACCTCTTGTTCGATTTTTACCGGATCCCAATCAGACAAAAGCTGCTCCTGTAAGTCCTGAGTTATGGAACTATAATTGGTCTCTTGTGCAAGATCGTGAAACTCGTTGGGATCTTGATTTAAGTCGTAGAGCTGTGGGGATTCCCCTAAGCTATAGTGCAGTTTGTAATGCCCGCGGCGGAACATAGCTGTCGGCCGAGCAACGCCATGCGCACAGTACTCTGAAAATGCACAGTCTTTCCAGTCACTATCAGTTCCTTGCATCAACGGCAAAAGGCTACTGCCATCCAATTTGATTTTTCCGTCAGTTTCAGTTATTTCAGCTATAGTAGAAATTAGATCAACCAGAGAGACAACCTGCCCCACCCGTTTACCAGCCGGCAGATGCCCCGGCCATGAGATTTGTAACGGAACTCTGACGGATGCTTCGTAGAGGCTGGACTTCCTCCACATACCATGTTCACCATTCATCTCGCCGTGGTCACTACAATAAATAACCAGTGTGTTTTGATACTGATCCGTTTCCCGCAATACTTCTAATAATCGACCAATCTTCTCATCTAAATAGGTTACCAAACCGTAATATCCAGCTCTAGCACGAAGAACCAATTCCTCAGGAAACTCAATACAACCAAACATTTGACGCATCCTTTGGTGTACCGGGTGCTGGCTTTCCAAATGATTGGTTGGTATTTCCGGTAGATCGACTTGGTCCAATGGATAGAGATCCCAGAATCGTGATGGTACCACTAAGGGAAAATGAGGAGCAATAAAAGACACATTGAGCGCCCAAGGTTTTTTGCTATCTTTAGTTTTCTGCAGATAAGCAGTGGCTTTTTCCTCAACTAGGTCATCGACCTGAATTTCCAGTGTAGTACCAGGACCAGCTTGTTGGAGACCGCCCCAAGGGTGCTTAGCTACTAGCATCCCTTTTTCCCAATCTGGAGCTCCAACAGAAATCCCAGTTTTGGTCCAAATTTCGGCATGAAGGTCACGAGCCAATTGTTGACGGAAACCATGAAGTTGATCCAAGCCACAAAAGTGCTGTTTCCCTGCTAAAACAACATCATACCCTTTAGCACCTAGGAGATGAGCCCAAGTTGGTTGATCTGATGCCAGCGGACTCGCATTATCCCAAGTTCCAATATTATGAATATAACGACCAGTCATAAATGACATCCTTGAAGGACAACAAAGTGGTGAGTTACAATAAGCATTATCAAAGGTCACTCCCTCCTCCGCCAGTCGATCCATATTTGGAGTTTGGACCAAAGAGTTCCCATAAGTTCTACTGTACATAGGAGCATGTTCATCCGACATAATCAACAAAATATTGGGTAGATTACTCTGATTTCCCATATGATTTACCTATCTTTCTCCAATTCGGGTTCAATGATTTTTC
>NZUQ01000070.1 GCA_002697225.1 Candidatus Poribacteria bacterium | reverse complement strand
CTCCTGCTTTGTCATAATAACTTACTATTAGCTAGATGTTTAATGGCAAAAAACACCTAAACACCAAACGCATGTATTGTATCACAATAAGACAACNGTAACAAATAAAAGNCGGCTTTTATAGTACCTTTTCAGAGGGATAANGANCTTNGNAATTNTGTTTACTNCTTTCTTTAATNTGTGATAACTAGCCTGAGAGANTTTTGACGAAAAAATATACTTAAAAAAGATATCANGCATNNTATCGCATAGCATTAAAATCAAAGTGTGAATATTAGAATTGNCTGCCTTTTTGTATCGTGACCGGANCTCAATTTAGAAGGGAATAGCACACGATAATTCATAGCCTCCAAAAAAATGAAGNCTGCCTAAAAATAGAAAATTAATAAACATAAACAGATGAAAACCCATCCACTCAACTATCGNAGTCGAGCGTAGATCANCTAGGCAAGNATTCATCAAGTGATNATCTTCTGGTGTTATGGGTTGNTGGGGAACAACGTGACAACNTATNCGGGGTGGGTAACACGNGGGNCGGCAGAAAANACCCTTGGGATGATTCTGTTGATTCCAGCGAGGCATGTGAATTTATTAAGGCNTAATGATTGAATGTAAATTCCGTTGAATTGAGCAGGCACCAGTAAGAACGTTAANNGNNCATACATTTAACTAGGATTGTGNGTTTGCTGACGAACGGCCAGAAAGTAGCTATCGCGAGCTAGCNCAAAGACGAATCTATAGTGAGCATACATATGATCACAAAATTAAAATGTATCTTTGAAATCTCTCTTAATTATATTGTATTTGGTTATAGATTCATCTTACCAATCGGCGGAAGGGGTCTTGTTTAATGTCGCATGCCAGAAGATTATCTATATCGCCGGATTCNAAGCCTGATTGAATNACNACTAGAGTNTCAGTTATNGCCNGAACTGTCAGATNAATATCTTCTTCAGTATGGGCTAAGGTGGGTTTAAATGTTGTGTAACAAAGGATCCCTCTAGATGACATTTCTTGAATAAANAGTGTTTTTACCTTTGGTGCTAGCGTGTCATCGGGNAAATCTAAATTAATGGTTGGATTAGTATAAAGCCCCGTACACGNACCCAAAAGACCAACATCAGCAATAGCTCTATCGATTTCTTTACTTAGCTTTTCTCCAATTTCTTTAAATCGAGTTTCAGAATTACGTTGTTTAAGCTCTCTAATTGTCGTCAATGCTGCAACCAAGCCGATATTATCGCTCCAGTAAGAACTGGAAATAAACATTCGATCAGCAGGCTCCATCACAGTTCGTGAACCGACAACTGCTCCCATAGGGTATCCATTAGACATGGCCTTGGCAACAACCGTCATATCGGGGACAACATTAAGATATTTTTGCACACCACCAATTGATAATCTCCATCCACAAGACACTTCATCAAAAATTAGGATAACATCGTATTTTTGTGCCAANNCTTTTACTCCTTCAAGATATCCTAAATCTGGTAGCGCCGAGCGAATTGGTTCCATCATAATGGCTGCTATTTGGCTCTGGTTGGTTTTAAGGAGCTCTTCTAACATGGTCAAGTCACCATAAGTAAAAGGAATGACCGTGTTTGACAAAACTTGAGGTACACCAATTGGTTCAATACCCGCAAANGGGAATTCNCCGTCTTCTGGGTTTACCAAGTAATTGGCTGCCTGATACCAATCATGCCAGCCATGGTAGCCACAGAATAAGATTTTTTCCCTGCCTGAGGTTCCCCGTGCAATTCGAACAGCAACAGCACACGCTTCTCCTCCACCTTTGGTATACCGGACCATCTCTGCGCTGGGAATGGTATCTACTAATTCTTCAGCTAATTCAATTTCCAGTGGGCTGTTTAAAGAATACAGACTTCCGCGGTCGATCTGTTCTTTTACTGCTTGGTCAACGACTTCATCAGCATGNCCTAAAATAATTGCACCAACTGCGCTGACCCAATCAATATACTCATTTCCATCAATATCAATGAAACGTGCCCCNTTGGCACACTTCGCATAAATAGGACTGACACCATTTGCGAACTGACTGGCGCGGCGACTTATAAGCTGTGTCCAACCAGGAATTAGTTTGCCTGCACGTTCATANGTTTTCAGGGATTGAGTGACTTGGGGGTAATCATGCATACACAAATCCTTATTCAGTGTCTTTAACAGTATTATTCCACTATTGCAGGTTTCCGTTTCCAAAAGCCTGTTGATTGTTCAAAGGCATAGGCNAGTTGTAGGACGCCGAAGTCGTCCTGATGGCGACCGACGATTTGAATACCAACAGGCAGACCTTCAGAAGTAAACCCGCATGGCACTGAGATAGCGGGCAGACCAGTAACGCTGATATAATAGCAAGATTTCATCCAATCAATATAAGTTTCCATCTCAGTACCATTGATTTCGGTGATGTANCGTTGTTTNATATCGAAAGGTGGNACTTGGCTGACAGGTAGAACCAGAAATTCGATCTCTCCCATAAATTCACGAATTCGGTGNTATAGCTTAGTCCGTTTAATTTCAGCTTGGCCGATCTGCGAGCCACTTAGTTTTTGTCCNTCTTCGATGTTCCAAACTACTGTGTCTTTGATTTGATCTCGGTGTGTTTCCAATAATCCGGCATAGGCTAGTTCAAATTGCCATGCACGCCATATTTTGAAAATTTCGTCTGCATCGGTGAAATCCGGTTGANCATCAACTATCATGCAACCTATAGATTCAAATATTTTTTTTTGCTTTTCAATTGTTTTAGTAATTCTTTTATCGACTGGAAATTGGCCTAAGTCCTGACTCCATGCAATGTGTGTACCGGAAAAATCTCTATCCAAAGGTTGTTTGAAAATATCACCAGATTCTAGGATAGAAATTGGTGAACGAGGATCAGGTCCGGCGATAGCACTTAGCATTAAGCTGACATCTTCAACCGTGCGTGCCATAGGACCTTGTACAGATATAGGGAACCAAGCTGCTAGAGATGGCCAAACTGGCACTCTGCCTGGCGAGGGACGAAACCCCACAACATTACAGAAGTTAGCTGGATTGCGAAGCGATCCTCCCATATCGCTCCCATCAGCAATGGGTTGCATACCACATGCGAGAGCTACTGCTGCACCGCCGCTACTACCGCCACAGGTTTTAGTGATATCGTAAGGATTCAGGGTTTCCCCAAAAACTTCATTATAAGTTTGAGAACCAGCTCCAAATTCGGGGGTATTGGTTTTCCCAACAGTAATCGCTCCGGCTTGTTTTAGTCGTTCGATGATTAGGCCATCTTGATCGGGAATGAAATCCCGGAAAATAGGTGAACCGAGCGTGGTTTGGATGCCTTGAGTTAATATTAAATCCTTGTGTGCCATTGGTAAACCATGAAGGGAGCCTATCTCTTTTCTTTGTGAAATGTCTTCATCAGCGGCAGTGGCTTGCTTCATAGCTTGTTCGGGAAGAAGGGTGATAATGGCATTAACTTGAGGATTAGCCTGTTCAATTTGATCTAAATGTGCCGACATTATCTGGCGGGCAGACAGATTCCCAGAACGGAGACAATCAAGCATTTCTACTGCTGTCATAAAACATATTTCTTGATTGGACATAATTTTTATTAGTTAGATTTATTGCAATTTCCGGATTTAGTCATATTTGTGATTCAATTTATTCTAATATCGGAAAATATATGTAGATAGAAGTGTGTTGCCGGAAAATTCTTTTCCATCCGTTTCTTAAGGCTAGATTTGATCTGTTTTTTTTAGCTTTAAGACATTATCCCTCTTTTCTATACAGGTGCTTCTGGGACCTATGGCGGGAATTTTATTACAATTGAAGGCGCGAAGAAGTTGTTGGAAACGGTCAAAATCCTGCACCATATTAGTCTGAAAATGTTGAATAGTCTATTGGCTGCTGAGTGCAGTCTAGAAATTGTGATATTAGCGGGAGCTCATATTTNAGACCACTTGCACAGTTGAATAAAATCGCTGATTCTGATGGATCAACACGGCCGCTACTGAGCTCTTTTTTATAGGCAGCGTAAGTTGCGGCGCCTTCTGGACACATAAGGATGCCTTCNTGTNGAGCTACTTCATCGCGCGCCTCTANGATNTTTTCGTCATCTACAGCAGTTGCAAATCCATTGCTTTTGTTTACAGCACGNAAGATCAAGAAATCACCTATCGCGGCTGGTACACGGATTCCTGCAGCAACAGTATGGGCATTTTTCCATAATTCAGCTTGTTCGGCTCCGTCTTCATAAGCTCGTACAATCGGTGCGCATCCCGTTGCTTGTACAGCGACCATGCGTGGTAGTTTCCCATTAATCCAACCAATTTCTTTCATTTCATTAAAAGCTTTCCACATGCCAATCAACCCTGTTCCACCACCAGTTGGATAAAAAATAATATCTGGTAATTGCCANTCAAGTTGGTCAGCTAATTCCAATCCCATAGTTTTCTTACCTTCAATACGATAAGGCTCCTTAAGTGTTGAAAAATCAAACCAATCCATACTTTCTTTGCCTTCTCCCACAATTCGGCCACAATCATTAATAAGTCCATTAACTAACCAAACTTTCCCTCCTTGGGCAGCGATTTCGCGTACGTTTACCTGTGGGGTNTCTTCAGGGCAAAAAATGTAGGTTTCAATACCTGCGCGTGATGCATAAGCGGCCAGTGCTGCGCCTGCATTCCCGTTTGTCGGCATGGCAATCCGGGTAATGCCTAGTTCCTTAGCCATTGAAACAGCCACACATAGTCCTCGGGCTTTGAATGAACCAGTTGGTAAACGGCCTTCATCNTTGATGTAGATATTTCCGTTGCCTGACTGAAGGCGCGGTGTATGAATCAATGGTGTCATGCTTTCGCCAAGGCTGACAATATTTTNAGTGTATCTGATAGGTAAAAATTCGCCATAACGCCACATGGTCTCTGGGCGGTATGCCAATTCTTCTTTAGATAAACTATTGGACAAAGACTTTAAGTCGTATTTTACCAGCAACGGTTTGCCCGCTTTAGATAAATTGTGCCGTTGATTAGCCTCATAATTGTCTCCGNTCATACTNCACTCAAGGTGGGTAACATATGTAAACGTTTGTTTCATTTTTTATCTATCCATAATCATCTGTTCTTTTGGGNTTTAGAACCTTATTGAATTAACTGCGTGAATAGGTNTNTCTCCCTGTAATACAGCAGCGACATCTTTACATACGCAGGAAACAACTCTCTCTCTAGATTCTTCAGTGATCCCACCAACGTGAGGAGTTAAAATAACGTTCTCCATTTCAGAAAACATATCTTTCATCGGTGGTTCATCCTGTCGGACATCAAGCGCAGCACCCGCAATTTGTTTGTTTTGCAACGCACGAAGTAATCCTTCTTCATTAACGACTCCTCCACGAGATAAGTTAATAAAAAAAGCTGTCGGTTTCATAGAACAAAACATCTCATAGTTGAATATTTTTTTTGTCTCATCAGTTAGAGGTAGGTGACAAGTAACATAATCAGCTTGATGACATAAATCGTTTAGACTTAGCAAAGATGCTTGTAGTTCGGAGACATTTAAGCTATCTTGGTTAATGTAAGGATCATATGCGATTATATCCATACCGAAGGCTCGTGCTCTTGTACCAACACGATAACCGATTCGACCTAGACCAATGATTCCAATAGTTTTATTGAAAATCTCGGTTCCAGTGAAGCGTTGTCGTTCCCATTCACCTTTTCTAGTACTGCGATCTGCTGCAGGNATTTTCCTGGCCAANCAGAGGATTAATCCTATTACTAATTCCGCTACGGAGATAGCATTCTGCTCTGGTGCGTAGGTCACTAAGACTCCAGCTTGGGTCGCTGCATTAAGATCAACATTATCGATTCCTACTCCGTGTCGACCGATAACCTTCAATTTGTTAGCTACAGTGATGAGGTCAGAAGTAATCATGGTTTGATTTCGGATAATCAGCGCTTCGAAATCGGGAANAATTTCTTTCAACTTGNCTGGAGACTTCCATAATTCTGGATCAAATCTAACATCGAAAGNTTTTTTCAATATCTCCATTTGTTTGCCAATAATATTTTCTGTAACTAGTATTTTAGACATAAGATTNTCAATAGAACTAATATCGATGTCTCNANAANATCTAACTTCCACAGGGNCATGAGNTAAAAGAAGAGGGTACTGTAACTATCAAAACAGGCTGACTTGGTTGAGATCAGCCTGTTATTTTTATCGCATTTTCTCCGAACAAGACAGGAAATTTATGATTCGGATTATTGATCCGTGTGATAGTCCCATCCATGTAACAAACGCTGAATCCACGACGAGGTTTATTTGTTTGATTAATCCCTGATTTATGCAGCAAAAAGTTATGAAGGACGAAAATCTCTCCCATTTGGGCTTCCAGATAAACTGATTTCTCCTCCGGGGCATATTCTTTAACTTGTTCCTCTGTGATCGTGTGACCTCGATCAGATAGNAATCCAAGTTTATGGCTGCCTGGAATCACTTGGACACAGCCATTTTCGATNTGGGNATCATCAATCGCTGTCCAGACTGTGACAAATTGATTCGCACGATAACTTGATAATCCCCAGCCNGANCCNCCATCTTGGTGATAAGGGAGATTGGTNCCATTCNNTGGAGGCTTATTCATGAACATNGCGCGATAGATGGAAACCTGATCTCCTATTAATTTCTGGGTTAGGTCTCTGAAAATTGGNTGTNGCATGTATTTGAGAAACACAGGATCTTTTTCCCANCCTTGAATCTTACGATAGTTNTCAGATGGCCCCTGAAACCCACCACCATTTGGAACAGAGNCGTATGCTTTACTACTTCCATCTAATTGAAANGACATTCCTGAATACTGTATTCGGCCTTGGGTAATATCTTCTATCCTCGTACGGATTTTTTGGAACTCTTTTTTGGAGATCATTTGGTCTATTTTTAAAAAACCGGACTGGTCAAGTTGATTCAATTGTACTTCGGTAATTTCCATAATTTAATTTGTCGAAATTAACTTGATCCTACCCCAAGTGTTGTTGCTTTTTAGTAGAATGAAGGAGAGAAAAGCTTCTGTTCCACTTCTTAATCAGTTGGTTGATTTCATCTGTTGACAAGGCGCTAATATGTTCAAGGTTCCTCTGACATCGCGTGCATGAATCGATTAGCATGAGTCCCGATATCGAAATTGACACCTACTTTCTTGCTTTTTCTTTGCCGTCTATTGATTCAGTCGAGATTATTGGTTTTTTACCCGCACCAGATTACAGGTGATTCACCTTTAATACTCCAATGTTCAAACATCCATTATTTGGCTATGTCTCTCTTAACGTAACGGAGATAGCTCGCCATGAAAACTAGCGGGAATTGTTTCTCCCGTCAGTGCATTATCTTTCCTCCTCATCATACCATAATTGGGCTTTTTGACTCCAGTAAAAACCGATGTATGGCTACGGGGCAGTTAGATTCAAAATTAGCATTATACAGTGGGGGTAGAAACGGAAGAACTTCAATTTATAATCTTTCATATAGGGATGGGTGACTATGTTAAAAATCATTGCTTTAACTGGTAATTGCTGTTCTCCTCCGTATTGAAAAGGATCAAATTTTCATCAAGTTTTTGAGTTTTAATGACTTGATTAGCCAAATAAATTTTAACTGGCAAAGAAGTCCGTACTCGGCAGGAACCGCCAACAGTCGTTCTGATTTCAGCTTCCGAAAGTTTGCCGTCTTGCCATGAAATATCTACTTCATACCCACCTCTGGCTCGTAGTCCCTTGATATGTCCTACTGACCAAGCTTGAGGCAAGGCAGGCAAGAGGTGGAGCTCATCATTGTGACTTTGCAGCAACATTTCTGCTATGCCTGATGTTCCTCCGAAGTTCCCATCAATTTGAAAGGGTGGATGCGTGTCAAAAAGATTTTTGAGCGTACATTTAGTTAATAAGTCCACCAGGTTATTGTATGCTTTTTCACCTTCTTCTAACCGAGACCAAAAACTAATTAGCCATGCCCTACTCCAACCAGTGTGCCCACCTCCATGGGCCAATCGATGTTCAAGAGATTTTCGTATTGCTGCTGCAAGTTCAGGAGTTCCACGTAATGTAATTTGCCGGCCAGGATGTAGTCCGTACAAATGAGACATATGGCGATGGCCGGGNTCTGGTTCATCGTAATCTTCAATCCATTCTTGCAAACGTCCTGTCTTTTTGCTGATTTGTAGCGGTGCTAATTTATCCAACGCAGACTCGAGTTTCTGAAGAAAGTTGTACTCATTTTTATTTTTAATGGTGTTAATTGCATCAATGCAATTGGTGAAAAGATCCCATATTATTTGCAAATCCATTGTTGCTGCGTAAGTAAACAGAGATTGCGTTCCGTCTTGTTTGATAAAGCTATTCTCTGGTGAATGAGAAGGATTTGTTACAAGTTTGCCCACTACAGGTGTGCCTTCTGGCGCTTCCACCAAAAAATCAAGCATAAATCTAGCTGCCCCTTTCATCAAAGGGTAGGCGACNTCTTTAAGGAANAAGAGATCTTGNCCATACAAAAAATGCTCCCATANATGCTGACATAACCATGCTGCTCCAACAGGCCAGATCCCCCAAACACCATCTGCAGGAACTGTAAAACCCCATACATCGGAGAGATGATGGATCGTCCAACCTTTTGATCCGTAATGTGTTTTTGCCGTTTNACTTCCGGGTTCAACAAGGCCTGCCATCAAGTCAAATANTGGAAGATGACATTCTGCGAGATTACACACCTCAGTTGGCCAGTAATTCATTTGAATATTAATATTGGTATGAAAGTCACTATTCCAAGGTGCATNCATGTGTTGGTTCCAAATTCCCTGCAGATTGGCTGGTAGGGATCCTGGCCGCGAACTNCCCATCAATAAATATCGGCCATATTGAAAGTANAGNGCAAAAAGGTCAGGNTCTTGATTACCGNTNTTNAGTCTNTCAAGACGATGNTCTGTCGGCATCTCAATTGNTTTGCCAAGATTAATTTCAACACGATGAAANAANCTTTGGTGATCTGATATGTGGTCTTTGTATAACATNTCATAAGGTTTGACTTTAGCCTGGTTTAATGTGTTTTCGCATAACNTTCGAGGATCAGCAGATGTATCGTTTTGATTTATATAGCTGGTAGAAGCTGNGATNATTAAGGTGACTTCATCCGCATTTTCAACAACTAAGTTTTNATCNTCTGTCCGTATNNACCCACTGTTTGTGCTGGCTTGCATATGGGCTTCAAACTTTAATCCATCTTNACCTATTTTCCCTGNTAGTATAATATGATCNTNACTTATTAATNGGCAGTGTGCATCTTGCTCCCNTGANAATGTTGCCNTAAAGCTTATTTNTTTNGGCACATCGCAGGATAGNTGTATGACAATGACGTTATCCGGTGCNGAGGAGAAAATTTCGCGTATATAGGACGCAGAATTATGATTGTAACACGTACGAACAACACCGACATTGAGATCAAGCTCTCGATGATACTGCTGGCATTGATCTAGAGTATGATCAAACTTCAGCCTCAAATCACCGACCGATTGATACGATTTTATTCGTGGTGGGATGCCCATCATCTTTTCCGCAGCTAAATCAGTTGCTNCCTGATTTNTTCCCTCAAAAAGTAATTGGCGAACTTTTGGTAAAGCATTNAATGCTTCTGGGTTGTTACGATTAAATTTNTGTCCATCCCATAGAGTNTCTTCNTTGAGTTGAATTCGTTCGTGCTCAANANGGCCNAAAANCATCGCGCCAAGTNTGCCGTTACCAATNGGTAATGCTTCAACCCATTCATCTGCAGGTTGNCAGTACCANAATTTGAGGTCANTTTTATCTAATACCTTCAATTNTTTCCTCCTGATTTTTGANGCGGCGGTTGAGTATAGCACANCANATTTTNCACAAACAATAAAATCTTGNTCTCTNNCTCANAACTAGATAGAGCAGCTAAGTTATCTAGCNTAANAATGATGAATTGAGGAGNGGGAGAGATTATGTGANTTGGATGAGAATAAGNGTGATGTTATCAGAACCACCATAGGCCAGCGCCGTGTCGGTAAGGNTTTNNCNCGCAGATTCAAGGTCNGGAGCAGAAATGATCAGCTCAGCNATTTCTTGATCTGAAGCAATCATATCATGTAATCCATCTGTACACACAAGNAAAATATCATNGGTGAGGATCTCAAGTTGATCAGTATCTGCTACAACCGTTTGGTTTAATCCAACAGCTCGATTGATAATATGACGATTNTGGTGNACTCTCGCNTCTTCAACTGTAATGATGCCNTTGTNGACCATCTCTTGAACGTGTGAATGATCNNTGGTGATTTGAGTGATANTACCTTGACGAATCAGATAAATCCGGCTGTCGCCAATATGTACNTAGGAAATCAAATTGTCTTGNCAAATGCCAGCGATCAGNGTGGTGCCCATACCATGATGAGTTGGACTNATTTTTGATTNGGTGTATATTCGTGTGTTTGCATCTACAACTANCTGATCTATTGTGTCAACTATTGTTGTTTTTTCGGAAACGNAGAGGTCNGTTATGGAANATGACTCAGTCCATTCGCGGAATACATCAACGGCCAATTGGCTCGCAACATCGCCTGCGTTATGACCACCCATTCCGTCTGCAATAACGAACAGACCGATCTTNTCATCNATTAAGTAGCAATCCTCATTGTNANGACGGCGTTTNCCAATGTCTGTNNGTGCAACAAACTTCATTATACTTTATNGTTTCCNCACTGTTTTAAATTAAAAAAACGTGTAGTTTNCCACTGTAGTTTCATACAACTATAANTTAACAANAACTAGAAATAAATGATTATCAGGANAATTGAAAATTGTTAACGATTNTTNNCATTATNATGAAATTGGAACCCGNTCAATTGNAAGGNGNAGTGAACTTGANGGAAACAATTTGGATCAANACANNGNACTAGTTATTCNGATTATTAATTNACNAGANTAGTGTTTCTACTTAAATAAATAACCCGATTTTTGCTCGTTGAGTAGGNTCTGGAATAGCTTGCTCAATTTGTTGTTGAATGAGGTGAGTGGAATAGCGTTGGGAAAAATGTGTGAGAATAATTTTATCCCCATTAAAGTTTTTAACTAAACNAATCAAAGAATCAAGGTGGAAATGCTTTGTCTTTTNAGCCCGTTGCCGATCTCCAGGCAATAAAAAAGTACATTCACATACCAGAATTTGGCAGCGGTTCAGAAGTGGATGGGAGTCCATTGAAACTGATTGAGTATCGCCTAAATAGGCAATGAGCGGCAGCTCGAGTTGGTTTGTGATCGGAACTCCAGTTCTACGTAATTCGGCAATCTCAGATCCGGNTCGCCCTAGGTATTCCGGTTTAAGCTTATTTCGGATTTCACAAACCAAGTATCCAATGGCAGGGATGNTATGGTTGACTGCGATAGNATAGATGACTAAATTTCTTCGAAACGGAATTCGATCCCCAATTTTTACCGATATAAGATGATGNTTCCAAGTTTGCTGACTATCAAGCTTNGCAATACTATCAAGGATATTTTGAAGTTGTTNCATTCCTNCTTCAGGTACAAAAATTTTACCGGGAGGCATGTTAGAAAGCCAACGTTGACTAACATAGATTGGCAATCCAAAGTAATGGTCAAGATGGAAATGTGTGATAAAGACATGATTTGTGCCAATGAAGCTTATCGGACATCGCCCTAGATCAAAGATTAGGTCAAGCTCTTTGATACGCAAATATGTTGCCAACCCACCAATTGATTCTCCTTCAATAGTTAAGTTGCCGCAGTTCAGTAAAATCATTTGCACCTTAATTGTAATTTGGAGATGGTATAATTCAGCACCAAGCTTTTTCTATGTTTTTGGTTGCCATTTAGGCTGTCATAACAAAATCATCTACTAACGAAATTGTAACATAAAGGAGGACATATGACTGTAGGAATCGGTATAATCGGTGGCTCTGGATTTTACCAGATGGAAGGCCTAAGTGAGGTTGAGAATATTGAGATTGATACTCCGTTTGGAAAACCTAGCAGTAGTTTGACTGTTGGCACAGTTGAAGGACAGCGTGTAGCTTTTCTGCCAAGGCATGGTGATGGGCATCTATTGTTGCCGTCTGAAATAAACGTTAGAGCAAATATCTATGCACTCAAAAGTATCGGTGTTAAATGGCTGATTTCTGTTAGTGCGGTTGGAAGCTTGAAAGAAGAGATCGAGCCTCGGCATTTCGTGATACCAAATCAGCTTTACGACCACACAAAAAATAGAACTTCAACTTTTTTTGGAGAAGGTATGGTTGCTCACGTTAGCTTTGCTCAGCCGTTTTGTCCAATTCTTAGCGATTTACTTTATGAAAATGCTGTGAAAGTTGAGGCTTGTACTCATCTGGGAGGAACATACATTTGCATGGAAGGTCCAGCTTTCTCGACTTTGGCAGAATCGAGGCTTTATCGACAATTCGGATTCGATGTGATTGGTATGACGGCAGGACCTGAAGCAAAGCTAGCACGTGAAGCAGAGATCAGCTATGCGATTTTGGCCTGCTCAACTGATTATGATTGTTGGCATCCAGATCACGACACTGTTACTACCGAAATGATTATCGAAAATCTAGTGGCTAATGTTGAAAAGGCCAAACAGATCGTTAAGCTCACAATTCCTTCAATTCCGAAAGGGAATGAGGAGAGTCCAGCCTATCGGGCCCTTGAAAAGTCTATCGCTACTAATCCTGAGATTATTCCCGATAGAATTAAGGAAAAATTAGACTTAATTATAGGTAGATATTTGTGATATTGCTACATAAATAGAGTTGAAAGGGTTTCTCATTTATGTTATGATATTTTCAGTGTGATTGTGTCTGTTTTTCTATATAAATTATATAGAGGAGTTATATATGAAGCTGGGGTTATGCACGATTGCTTTTAGAGATCGGCCGTTAGAAGAAGTGATCTCGATTGCTGACGATTACGGTTTTGACGGGATTGAAATTTGGGGTCAAGAACCACATATGCCGGCGACATACGATTTGGAATATATAGAGCGTGTTAGAAAGCTCATTGAAGGTAAAGACCTAGAGGTTTCAGCGTATGGATCGTACGTTAATCCTCTTCTGGATAGGCACCAACAGCATTTTGAAGAAGCATACAAAATTGCGGATGGTTTGGGTACGGATATTGTACGTGTATGGTCAAANGGTGGAAGTTCNAAATCGATAACATCTGATACTAAACGAACAATCTTTTTTCGNTTTNCCAGTTTAGCNCACTGGGCGCAGTTCCGGGATCTGACTCTCGGATTGGAAATGCATAACAATAATTTCACCGATAGCATAGATAGTATACTTGAACTTTTTGAATATGTTCGAGTACCAGCAATTAAGACTTACTTCCAACCCTCTTTTCGGTCGGACGCGGACGACCCATATGAAGCAGTTGAAAAGCTTGGAGACCATATTGTTAATGTGCATGCGCAAAATGCTGATGCAGATGGTCAAGGCTGTGCGATTGCTGATGGTGTTGTTGATTATGAAAAAATTGTTCAGAAACTGGCGGATGTTGGATATGATGGTTACATTGAAATTGAGTTTTTGCATGGTGAAGACAAACTTGAAGCTCTTCAGCGTGACCGTGACTATCTTGCTAGCTTAATCGATACAATTGAGNCATCATAGTTCAAAATTACTAANCGCTAATCTAATTGAACATTTCGGACATTGGATTTTAGATGAANACTTGCGAATCGGGAGGGTTTGATCTTTCAAAGTATCCTATCCTTGAGCNAATTGGCAATACGCCTTTGGTCAAATTATGTCTTTTTGATGANCAGTTTCCGNATGTGGAATTTTTTGCCAAAATGGAAATGTTCAACCCTGGTGGTTCGATTAAGGATAGACCTGCACTGAGAATGATTACCAAAGCNATTCAAAATGGTGAATTGACATTAGACACGGCCATCCTCGATTCCACTTCTGGTAATGCTGGGATTGCTTATGCCATGATAGGTGCAGTCTTGGGTTATCGGGTTGAATTGGTTATGCCGGATAATGCCAGCGAAGAACGTAAAAAACGGATCGTAATGCATGGCGCAAACATTGTTTTTACTGATGCTATTCAAGGCTATGATGAAGCCATGCGGGAAGCTCATAGACGCNACGTTGCCTTACCAGACAAGTATTTTATGATTGACCAATATGAAAATGACGATAATTGGCTTGCTCACTATCACACCACAGCAATTGAGATCTTAGAGCAAACTCAGGGGGAATTGACGCATTTTGTGGCGGGTGTTGGGACAGGTGGTACAATTACTGGCGTGGGCCGGCGTTTGAAAGAATTCAGCAGAGATATCCAAATATGTTGTGTGACTCCTGATGAATTTCCAGGTATTGAAGGGTTAAAACCCCTTGGCAGTCCTGAATACATTGTTCCCAAGATATATGATGATAGTATTGTGGATCAGAAAATCCCAATTTCTATTGATCAGGCTTACGACATGTGTAACACCTTGGCTAAGCATGGGTGGTTCGTTGGTCAATCTTCTGGTGCATATATGCAAGCCGCGTATGAGGTTGCCAAACATATTCAGAAAGGAAAGATCGTTACTGTTTTCTGTGATATAGGGGAACGGTACTTTAGTACGCGTCTTTGGGATTAAATGTTGTTAACTTAAGAGAAAGGGCTTTATGGCAGAAGTCGTACCGTTTTGCGGATTACGATACAATCCGAAGAAAGTTGGTGATATTTCGGAAGTCATTGCTCCCCCCTATGATGTAATTAATGTTGATGATAGAATTCAACTCCAAGAACAGAATCAGTATAACACTGTTCATCTCATCCTGAACCAGCCCAGTGACCAAGACACAGAAGTAAGCAATCAATATACTCGGGCTGCAGAACAGATGCAGCTTTGGATTAATGATAGTATCCTCGTACAAGATCCTTCCCCCTGTTATTATGTCTATGATCAATCTTTTAGCACTCCGGATGGAAAAGCCTATACACGGAGGGCATTAATTGCTATTGGGAAGTTGGAAGAATTTAATAATCGAGTGGTTCTTCCACATGAGAAGACGCTGGCAGCCCCAAAGTTGGATCGACTTAATTTGATGCGTCGAACCCATGCAAATTTAAGCCCAATTTTTCTCTTGTATTCTGATTTGGAAGGGATTGTTGAGAGTGAAATGAAAAATTATACGTCTGCGAACTCTCCTTTAATTGATATTCCTGAAAAATTTGGATCCACACATCGTATGTGGAGGATCGGAAATAATAAAATTAATAGTCGGATCAAGGCAGCTTTCACTTCCAAAACGCTGTTGATTGCCGATGGCCATCACCGATATGAAACGTCGCTGGCTTTTCGTGACGAAATTCGAGAACAAGTTGAAATGAAATTGGGAGCATGGGTTGGCTCTGAGGGACACAACTATGTTTTGATGAATCTGGTACGTATGGAATCAGATGGGTTAGCGGTGTTGCCGATTAATCGACTTCTATATAAGCTTGATCCAGATCTTGTGTCAGAAGCACTCGGAAGATTGACCGATTGTTTCGAAGTTACCGAGTATAGTAGCCTTAACCAACTTAGAGAGAACTTAGAAAAATTCTCTGATAAACAACCGGCTTTTGGTATTTATGCGGGCAATCAAGATTATCGGTTGCTTATCGCGCCAATATTAGATCCAAATGTATCTCGTCTTGATCAGCTTGATGTTAAGATATTGCATGATCAGATTATCAATAAATTTTTTGGTGTTGATGTNGCAATTCCTGAAGATCAGGAAAAGATCAGCTATAAGGCCGATACTTCCCAAGCGATTGAAATGGTTANGTCAGGTGACTATCAAATCGCNTTTTTAATGAATCCAACGTCTGTTAATCATGTTAACGAAGTTGCTTTGGACGGTAAAACAATGCCACAAAAATCGACCTTTTTTTATCCGAAGTTGGCTACAGGAATAACTTTTAATTTGTTAAATAGTCCAATTCTCATCTAGGCAAGTGTTAGGAAGTCTAATTTGGAATCTGAATCGGTAATCGAGTTGTTCTCAATTGGCACTGAGTTGACTCTGGGACAAATTCAAGATACAAATGCATACTGGATTGCCCAACAAACTTTTCAACTTGGTGGGACAATACGTAGGATTTCCATNCTTCGTGATGAGTTTGATGAAATGAAGGAAGCGATACAGGGTTCAATTGAACGCCGTCAAACAGGGTTAATTATCACTACTGGTGGACTTGGACCAACACCAGATGATATGACAGTGGAAATGATTGCCGAAATGATGGGAAAAGATGTAATCGTTGATCAGGCTACTATCCAGAGTTATATGGAGAGACGTCAACTTCGCGATCGTTCTGAAGTTAGTGAAGCTCTAATCAAAATGGCAACAGTACCAGAAACAGCTACTGTATTCCAAAATCCCGTTGGATGGGCTCCTTGTATCTCTGTTGTCGTGAAACAATCCACTCTTATGATGATGCCAGGACCACCACGTGAAATGCAGGCAGTTTTTGAAGCCTATATTGCGCCAATAATATCGGAGAGGTTCAGCGCTGCGGGAGCATCTGTTCGCGTATATGTTGACTCGCACGAATCTGGTGTTTCTCCATTGATGCAGAAGGTAATGGAGAAATTCCCTAACGTTTATGTTAAAGCATATGTAGCTTTGCGTGAAGAAAATCGAGGGATGCCTATTGATATCGTGACAACAGGTTCAAGCCAAGATGATATAGAACTATTACTTCAAGAATCCGTCAATTATTTCCGAGAAATCGTCACCGCACAGGGAAATTCATTTTTAATTGAAACAAAACAATAAATCAAACATAATAGGAGCGAGGAGAACAAATTGAGCAGAAAAAAGAGACCATTTAAAAAGAAAACGGGCGGTTTCCAACCACATAATCGCAGACGCAGAAAAAAGAAAAAGCCTACTACAACCACAACCAATGCACCTGAACAGGTAAAAGACGAAAACGAGCAGGGGCAAAAGACAAAACAGAATAAAATTGAGGTAGAGGGGACGGTTACAGAACCTTTGCCGAATGCCACTTTTCGGGTTGAACTTGAGAACAAGCATGAAGTATTAGCACATATCTGTGGTCGTATGCGTAAGCATTTTATCCGTATTTTGCCAGGTGACAGTGTTACGGTTGAGCTATCGCCTTACGATTTAACTCGTGGGCGTATCATTTATCGAAAAAAATAGTGACTGATTCTGATCCGAAAATGTCCAGCGTTGACATAGTTCCCACTAAAAATCGTGATCAGATTAAAATTGAAGAACTACAATTCGATCTTCAATCGAAACGTCAGCAAGTTGCAGAAATGACGCTTGATCTTGAAGACTTGAAGCTTGAGGTACGTCATTTTCAAAAAACATATGATCTCCGCGTGGCAGGTGTGTATGTCGAGCTTGATAAGGTAAATCTCTCAATGAAAGAGTATCGCCTTCGTTTACGTTTGGTTCGAGAAGGTGTATGCCAAACAGAAATCGAGGAACGTGTTGCATCCTGTTTTAAATCGGAGCGGCGACGCTTAGAAGATTATGAAAGTGATGCAACGGAGCTTGAGGGGGAAATCGAAAAGGACAGCAATAAAAACAAACTTTCTACCCATCAAACGAAACAAGTCCGAAAACTATATCTTGAGCTTGCTAAAATCTATCATCCAGATAAATCAGCTGAGGGTGAAGATGACTATGAGCGGCAAAAACAGATGATGACGGTTATCAATCGGGCGTATGAAGATCAAGATCTTGATACGCTTAAACGTATGAGTGTGGAATCAGTCGATGGAATTGAGTTGCAGAACCAAACTTCTTCTGAGAAGAAAAAGCACCTAACGCAACAACTTAATCGCGTAATGCGTTCAGTTGGAGACTTGCGTTTGGAGATTAATCGTATCAGATCAGGTGAGATCTACCAACTTAAACAAGAAGTTAGTAAAACCCGAGAAAAAGGTATAGATCTAATTGCTAATCTTGTTAAAGACATCCAGAGAAAAGTTAACGCAAATCAGCGTAAACTTACTGATCTTATCAACATTTTTCAGAAATTATCAGCCCGGTTTCAACCGATGGATTAAACCTGTCGGCATATCCCACCAGCTTGGTACCATAATCCATAATCAATTGAATAGTTTTATGTGCAAAAAGACTTCTTGTATGAGTTATGGAACTCATCAGAATTATGGTTGGTTTGCTTACATAATTCTTCTTTAACAGAGAGGTAGGATTTGGAAACAGTAGTGCTCTGACCTTAATATTGGCCGCGGGCCTTTTAAAACAGTTTGAGCTAAGGGACGAGAAAATGTTCTGTGTTGCTAGTAGGTGGGAGTTGTTTTTGAACGACGGATCTAACTGCCTGAGATCCGTCTCAGGTTTTTACTCAAGTGTAAAAACTGCGATAATTCCCGAATCATCGCCGACTGAAATCTTGGTGTCATCAAGGGACCATGCTACCTTGGTAAGACTTTTATCAAAGCCAATTCTAACTTTCGGCTGTTTCCGTTTACGACCAGTAACGGGTTCCCAAATTGCCAGTAAGCCATCAAGGCCTGCTGAAGCTAAAAAGTTTCCATGATGCTGAAAGGCAATATCTACCAGAAAGTCATTATGTTCATCCAGCATAATCGGCTTCCGTCCTTCCGGACCTTCTCCGGAACAATCCCAGATAACTATTTGTGAACCACCACCCGTTGCCAAATATCGGCTACTTTTATCCCAGGAGAGTTCACGAATCTTGGTTGGGTATCCGGACATTTGGAGATCCTGACCGGTTTCCANAAACCAGAAATGCACCGTCGAGTCCTGGTCGCCAGTAGCAATGAACCGAGTATCNGGACTCCAGTCAATCTTAAGTGCAGATCCTTNCCAATCAAAAATGCGGAGCTCGTTTGTAATATCAGGAGACCANAGTTTTATCCCACCATAAGAAATTGAGGCAAGTATGTTTTCTTTNGGATTCCANTGGATATCAGAAATTGTGNTTGGTTGATCCAAGGTTTCCCTAATCANGTTNCCGTTTNCNGACCAGAATTTTATTTTTTTTCCAGCGCTAGTTGCCAGGATCCGATCTTTTGTAGGATCTGTGCTCCAAGAAACATGCTCAACCCAAGATGCACCACATTCTAGTTCCGTAAGCAAATTTCCTGATTCTGATGACCACAACTTCGCTTTTCCGTCTTGACCAGCAGTTGCAAGTATATCTTCATCAGGGTGCCATGCTATAGCCATGGTGCCGAAACCATGTCCTTCCAAAATGTGATCAATATCACCNGTCTCAGCGTTAAAAATGGTAATAGGTCCACTGACCGCAGCCGCTGCAATTTTCTTTTTTCGAGGAGACCAGCAGAGATCAATTACATGATCACTAATCAAATGGCGCCAATTCTCACGAAGTCCTACAGTTCTCTTTTTTCTACTTATGCGAGGCACNATTCGAACCCTTTAACCAACTCCTGTTGATCCAAATGGCGCCCAATGAAAATCATTTCATTCCTGCGTATTTCGTCTTTCCAAGGTTTATCTGGTTCACTATCAAAAAGCATGTGGATACCTTGAAAAACATGTCGATTTGGTACTCCAGAAATACTAAGAATTCCTTTCATGCGAAAAATATCAGGCCCTCTTGTTTGAAGGAGGTGTCCAATCCATTCATTAAATCGATCTGGATCTAGATCGCCGTCAATTTTTATGCCAACGGACGTAACATCATCATGTTCGTGGTGATGTCCATATTCGTAATCACCAACAGGCTCGATTTCCCCACTGCTATCACGCAATTCTAGTTCAAAATCATGCGGATGATGCTCAGTAAAAAGCATATAATATCCTGTTTCTTTTATCTCTATGTAATAGCGTTGAGGATTGATNTCACCAGAAAAAAACAATTGGTTCAATACTTTTCCTATGGTTATGGATGACTGGTTGTCAACTGTTCTCTCTTTGTCTGAAAATACTAATACGGCTTCTTCAAGAGTCTCATCGGCTATTTCTTTTTTATCAACCTTAGTGGCACCACCCAGAATACAGATATTTATTGCTTTTTGTTGGTTTCCATCATTAGTTAATTCGTATACACCTTGTTCAAGTTGATACAATCCTACCCATTTAAATGGATACTCAGGCTCTAAGAAATGAGGATCAATGTCTAGAGCGTGTTCGAGATCAAAGCCTCCAATATTCAGAATCTTGTTAANCTCAATATGTGTGTTCTGTGTATAATGGATCTTTGCCATGGCGTTTATTGAACGAACGCGTTTTTCGAGCTTGCCGAGTTCCTTCGGATCTACGAGATCCGTTTTATTCAGTAAAATTACGTCACCGAAAGCGATTTGCTCTTTTGCTTCATCGCTTTCGTCAATATGTTGCCAGATATGTTTAGCATCAACGACGGTAACAATTCCATCTAATTCAAGTTGGCTTTGCATTTCAGCATCCATAAAGAATGTCTGTGCCACTGGTCCAGGGTCAGCTAACCCTGTTGTTTCAATCAAGATATAATCAAACTTATCACGGCGTTTCATTAGGTTTCCTAGGATTCGGATTAGGTCACCGCGAACAGTACAACAGATACAACCNTTGTTCATTTCGAAGATCTCTTCGTCTGTGCCAATCACAAGCTCGTGATCAATCCCTATTTCACCNAATTCATTCTCGATAACCGCAATACGTTTACCATGATGTTCACTGAGAATACGGTTGAGCAAGGTAGTCTTCCCAGATCCTAAAAAACCGGTCAATACTGTAACTGGAACTCGATTGTTCATTTCAATGTCCATCTATGTGCTTTGATTTTAGTCGGTGACTTGGCAAGACTTAAAACGTTCTGATAATTCGTTGACATCAACGCCACCATGAGTGCCGATCATTACGATCCGGGTATAGGGTGTTTTGTCACCCCACGATTCGCTAANAGATACACGTGTTCGTTTACCTACAAGCTGAATAACGCCACGTCGATCCGGAGATTCGTTAAGAAACACAATTCCCTTTACTCGATAGATAGTAGAAGGTAAAGATTCAACAGCCTGACGTAGTGCTTTATAAGAATGTGGTTTATTGGAACTATAACTCCATGTGCTAAAAACCAGTGTATGATCGTGATCATGTCCATGATCTTCGTGATGTCCATCATGGTCTTGTTGATGGTGGTCATGGCCAGATTCTGCATGTACGTGTATGTCGGAGCTTGTTTTCCCAAGAACACGCTCCGGTTCAAACTGGCCTATACCCAATATCAATTCGAGCGGAACTTTTCCATGAGTTGTTTCTATGAGTCGAGCGTTTGGTACAATCGCATGAATCCATGATTTTAAATCGTCCAAAGTAACTTNATCTGCCAGATCAACTTTGTTGAGAATTACGATATCCGCCATGCTAATTTGGTCTTCGGCAAGTTCCTCATATTCATCGTCCAAACTCCGTATATTCTCGGCATCGACAACAGTTAATATACTATCCACATCAATTAACGATTTCAATTCGCTTTCAACAAAAGTTAGTGAGACGGAGATGGGGTCTGCCACACCNCTTGTTTCAAGTATTAGGTACTCAGGGCGATTTGGTCCTTGGACTAGTTGTAAAGTTGATTCAACTAGATCATCCCGAATCGAACAGCAAACGCATCCGTTTGAAAGACTAACCGAGTTTCCAGAAACCCCGGCAACTAGTTCCGCATCAATATTAATTTCACCAAAATCATTAACTAGAACTCCAACACGGAGACCATGGTTCCCGTGCAGTATGTGGTTGAGTAGCGACGTTTTTCCCGCACCAAGAAATCCACTGAGAATAGTGATTGGGATAGGAGTATTTGGGTCTGAGACTTCAAACATATTNTATTTGGTCCTNAACTTGATAAGTATTAACAACATGGACAGCCAGACCGGTGACGCCTACGAGTCGCGTTTTGGCTGATTCCGTTGCTCGATTGACTATTTTTTTTCTTAAAAATCATTGGTATACCAATAGTTTTTTTCGTGTTCATACTTTGACAGAGTGGACATTCGACAGCTTTGTCTAATTCTGCCAACGAAACCTTTTCCTCGAATANAACATCACAGNCGGAACATTCAAAATCATATCTTGGCATGAGAAACTCCTTATATGTTGCTNCTATAATCTAGTTGGATTTGGAGNATCACCGTAAACTTGTTTGGGATCAAAAACTTTTTCCATGTCCTCGAAGTTTAGCGTGATTGGCGATTGTCCTTCNGCTTCTTTACTNAAAGGAATACTTCGGTAAAAGCAGGATCGATAACCAACNTGGCAACTTGCGCCTCCCATCACGTCCACCCGAAGCCAGATGCANTCTTGATCATCGTCAACTCGAATCTCGTGGACTTTCTGAACNAATCCACTTGTAGCNCCCTTATGCCANAAGCATTGACGACTNCGNCTCCAATAAACAGCTTCACCANTCTCNATTGTTTTGGCTAGNGCNTCTTGGTTCATGTAAGCATGCATCAGCAACTCGCCAGTCTTATAATCAGTTGTTACAACGGGAATCAAACCTTCCACATCAAATTTGGGTGCAAGCTGGTNCCCCTCTTCCACCTTCTNTACACTTGTNCGTTCAGCAAAAATATCTTGTGGCTCCATTTTNCTTACTTTATTAATTNATCCATAGTATAAATTTTTNGAGGTATTGAGTTATNAGTAGAATGCTGTAAATCAATCGAATTTNCNTGTGAACCGATATCTTATAGCACTAAACTTTAGTTTGTCAAGCCAAACAAGAAAACGTGTNCATTGCTGATANGAAGGGATGNTGATTATTGATACTCTAGCATTGTTTGCTGTAGAATTTTNAACTCAGACCACTTGACAGGAAATATCAGGCTACTATAGTATGGAACCATGTTGGATATTCTTGAAAGNTGNGATAGAGAAAACTAAGTTAAATGAGCAAACCNATGGTGATCGTNGAGTTNGGACACCCTAANGCNAAAATTGTAGTTGGGGGATCGGCTCAAGCAATTGAAGCTGCAAATATACTTCAAGCAACAATTAAAAGTATATCTGGTGCTGAACTGCCGATAATACCAGATAACCAAGGTATNTCTGGTGCACATATTTATGTTGGTCGAGGCAATAGTGTTGAGTCCTTTGGGATTGAGATCCCAAAGGGAATCACTTCNCAAATGAATGAAGAAGGATTTACTATTCANAATGTTAATGAAAGTTTGGTGATAGCAGGGAATGAAGATTGGCACTATCGAGGAACTATATACGCAGTTTTCGATTTTTTGGAAATGATAGGTTGTCGATGGTTTTTTCCGGGGNAATATGGACAATTTATCCCCNAAATGGACACTATCAGCATCCCACCGATCAATAAAATCGAACGTCCAAGTTTCCGGATGCGTAATATCTGGTATAGTGGTTGGATGCCGGTCACTAATGAAGATAGTGTAGAATTAACTAGATGGCTTGATTGTAATAANGCTAACCGGTTGTTGATAAGTTTACCTGGTGATGGGACGATCACTAGGCTCGCGCCGCCCGACCAATACTTTGATACTCATCCACATATTTATGCGGTGAATTCTGAGGGTGAAAGAAGCCCTGATATGCTATGTTTGTCACACCCCGACACAATCGAAATTGCGGCCGAAACAATTCGTNNAGCATTTAATCAGAATCCCACNATGTTTACNTTTGGATTCGCTCCACCAGANGGTATGCCAATGTGTCATTGTNCTCAGTGTCAGCAACGACTGCATGGTATTAATGCCAAGCANCTTGGTCGTGCTAGTCTTAGTGATGGATGGTTNTTCTTCGTAAATGAAGTTGCGAAAAAAATGCAGATGGAATTTCCAGATCGATGGCTATTGACAAACGGCTATGCCAACCGGATGTATCCGCCCGAGGGAATTGTTGATTTTNCAGAAAATATAGGAATTCAGTTTGCCTTCTTACAATCTTGTACATTACACAGGATTGGGGATCCAAAATGTTGGCAACGTCAAGACTGTGAGAAACTTCTGAAACGGTGGGCTGATCTTTGTCCGGTATTTATTTACGATTACGATCCCGGAGTGGATTTGCAAAATCTTCCCTGTTCAACTTTGCATAATTTGAAGCATGATATGCCGCTTTTCAAAAANCTGAATGTNTGGGGGTTTTGGACAGAAGGACAGAATACTTGGATGCGAACCCATTTGAATTANTATGTACGGACTAAGCTGATGTGGAACTCAAGCTTAGATGTTGATGCCATNGTTCACGATTATTGCCAGAAATTCTATGGTGAAGCTGCAGACTGGATTGAAAAATATATTTGGGATTTGGAGGATGCGGTGGAGAATACGGATCTTCATGTCCAGTGGGGAAATAAGCATCATATCCCATGGGAAATAATTTTTACCGATTCGCTAATTGATACCCTGCAGGTGCATCTCGACCATGCTCAGCAAAGAATTAGTGAACCTACAAACCAACTTCATGTTGACGTATTACAAGAATATCATCATTATCTAATTGCTTTTCTTTCTGCTCAACGATTAACTAATTTAGGCAAGTATGATCAAGCAGTCAACAAAATTGATGAGGCGTTGGTTGCAAAAAGCAACCTGTCTAGAGTAAGATCAAATCTGCTTCCTTATGCTCCAAGTTGGGTGGTTGAAACTTCGGACAGCACGTTGGAAGGATTATCCGATATCTGCCAATATTTATTAGACCGAATTGATGGGACTATCGGTAATTTAGTCGCTTTTTTACCTTGTAGCTGGGAGTTCAAAACAGACCCGTTTGAAGATGGATTAATCGAACAATGGTACCGATTAGATCAAGATAGCGGATGGGATTCCGTTACCACAACGCTTTATTGGGAAAATCAGGGTTATCAGAACAAAGCTGGATATGGCTATACTGGTTATGCTTGGTACCAAACCAAGTTTGAAGTAAAAAATGATGTGGAAAACTGCCCGGTGTCACTAACTTTTGGCGGCGTTTGTGGACAAGAAATTTGGGTGTGGATAAACCAGTTGCTAGTCTTCCATGGAGAAAACGAGTCGTCATCAAAACCATTTGATATTAGTCTTCCCGAAAATATTCAGGCCGGAACTAACCAAATTACTGTTCGTATTCACGGTCATGGATTTTACAGAGGTGCACAAGGTGGCATTTATCGCAGAGCTTTTCTGTGGACACCAAACAATTAACCTAGAATTAGGTGCTGATTTTAAAGACTCAACTAGCCCTGAGATTTTCACGTCTTCTATGTTGATAGTCCAAGAGGGGGGGAAATTTCTGTGTGGTTGAAGGATGTGTTTCCGTCGGTTGATCGATATGTGATTGGGAGAAAATAATGGATGCTGAATGCTTAAATTATTGTTTGACAAAAAAGGAAAATCAGCAATTTGAACAGGATGGTTTTTTTATTGTTGAAAATGCTTTGCCTCCAGAGTTAGTTGAGAACTTAATTTCCTCAGTTGACCAGCTTCTTCGGCAGCATCGTGAGAAAAATGGTATTGCCGAGCATGAGACAGTGAATATGCTCGATTTTGTTGGTAAAGACGAACTTTTCCTTGAATTGCTTGATTGGCCTAAAACTTTTCCCAAAGTGTGGGGAATTCTTGGATGGAATATTCAACTTTATCATTCACACATGGTCATTACACCACCTCGATCTGCAAATGAGGAATTGCCAAAAAGGCGCCTTGGATGGCATCAGGATAGTGGTCGCCTGAACATCGAGTTACAAGGCGACCCCCGTCCTCGGGTGTCCTTAAAAGTTGCTTTCTTTTTGAGTGATACCTCAGAGCTAGATTGTGGGAATTTTTCTATAGTGCCTGGGAGTCATCAATCTAATGAATTGAAAATGCCGCAAGATAATGTGTCAGATCCCGAAAGTGCTCTGGCTGTTCGCGTTCCCCCTGGGACAGCGGTTTTTTTTGATCGTCGTCTATGGCATTCTGCCAGCCCAAACTATTCAAATATTACTCGAAAAGTGCTTTTTTATGGTTATAGCTATCGATGGCTAAGGCCACGGGACGACATGACCATAGGACATTTAATCGATCAGTGTGATCCAATTCGACAGCAGTTACTAGGTACAAGTACAGGTGGGATGGGTTATACATC
>NZUQ01000069.1 GCA_002697225.1 Candidatus Poribacteria bacterium | reverse complement strand
CCAGTAATTAATGGCTGTTGTGACCGTTACCACCCGACACAAGCAATTGGAGATTTGATGACGATAAAGGAACGATTCGGTCGTCTATCGGGAATTAGATTAACGTATGTTGGTGTTCACAATAACGTTTGCAATTCACTGATTTCAGCAGGGATAAAAACGGGAATGGAAGTTACTATTGTCACCCCAGAATCAAATCAGGCAGCAGAAGATCCGAATCTGCTGTCAAAAGCAATACAAGCAGGTACTTGTATAATTTCTGATCAATTACAGGACGTCGTGCAAAATAGTGACATTATATACACAGATACGTGGATTGACATGGAGTATTTCCTTGATCCCTCATATGAAGAGGAGAAAAAACAGCGTATCGCTCGGTTTCTACCTTACCAAATTAACAAAAACCTTTTGAAAGATCAAGATATCTTGGTCATGCACTGCTTGCCTGCACACCATGGTTACGAGATCTCAACAGAAATGATTAGAGATCCAAGATCAATTGTCTTTGACCAAGCTGCAAACCGAATGCCTAGTATGCAGGCAATTATGCTTAAACTGGTTCAAGTAGGCGGTTGATTATGTCTTGAGGTTAAGCGTAAGAACACTTCTTCAATAGTCATCTCTATGCTCCGCATCTCTAAAAGTTTCCAGCCCTTGGAAATAATGGTGGATGAAATATTAGACCTCAAGTCGACGTCGATAGGATAACTTACCCGATAAATTGAATCTCGGATGTCAATCACATCTACTCCTGGGATCTCTGCTAACGCTGATTCTATTTCCTGTGGGTTGCCGTGTATTTCCAAATCCAGTGTGTTGGAGTTATTTAAACTCACTTGTGTGCCACTAGCGCGCTCAATTGAACTTACGCCCCCATTTGATAATAAGATATCACCAGCAATTTCACCTTCATTGATAATGATAACTCTTTCGCATGTCAGGCTCACCTCGGCCAAAATATGTGTACTGAGGATAATTGTCCGATCCTTGCCCAGTTCCTTAACCAGTTCGCGGATTTCAATAACTTGTCTCGGATCGAGTCCTGATGTTGGTTCATCAAGAATGATAACGTCTGGATTGTGGATCAGTGATTGAGCCAATCCAACTCTTTGACGATATCCTTTCGAGAGTTGTCCGATAATTTGATGTTGTCGATCTAATAAACCACACGCGTTCATTACATAATCGATACGGTTTGTCAGCTCTTTTTGTGGAGTTCCCTTTATCTTTGCTACGTATTTCAGGTAACCATATGTTGTCATCTCATGATATAGTGGGACGTTTTCAGGGAGATAACCGACTATTTTTCGGACTGCCAAAGAATCGGAAAAAACGTCATATCCTGCGACAATAGCTCGTCCACTAGTTGGCGGCATAAAGCAGGTTAGAATTCGCATGGTAGTGGTTTTACCGGCTCCGTTTGGGCCGAGAAACCCAATTACCTCACCTTTTTCAATGTGGAAGCTAATCCCTTTGAGTGCAACAAACGATCCGTAATTTTTGGTTAGATTTTTAACTTCGATCAACTGCTTTTTCCATTTTCTTCTTGTGATGTTTTGGACTCAATTGGAATCTCGATTGTTACTTGGGTTCCTTTTCCTAGTATACTTTCAATTCGCATCTTTCCACCATGTTGATCAATAATCCGTTTAGAGTTTGCTAAACCAAGACCTGTTCCTTCAAGTTTAGTGGTAAAGAACGGCTCAAACACACTCTCTAAATTCGAGGGAGAGATCCCTATACCATTGTCGGACACACATATGTAAACTTGCCCTTCATGTTTTTTCGTGGAAATCTCAATTTCTCCGTTACTTGGTTGAGACTCAATGGCGTTGAGTAACAGGTTTATAATCACCTGTTTAATCTTATCATAGTCCAACAAAACCGGTTCGATAGATGAATCGTAATCCTTGGTCAATGAAATATTATGATGCTGTAAATTGGCTTCCATTAGGTTTGTGATTTCTTGAAGGACACATTGGAGATCACATTTACTAAATATAAGTTTTTCCGGTTTCGCGAAGTCCATTAGTCCTTTAACAATAAGATCAATTCGTTCTATTTCTTCAAGAATATATTGTTGAGATTGGTGACGGGTTTCTTCCGTTAGACTAGGCCTCAGTAGCATTTGTGCTAACATACGCATGGATGATAAAGGGTTTCGAATTTCGTGAGCGAACGATGCGGCCATTTTTCCAGCCATGGCAAGTCGTTCAACTTGGATTAATTCATCTCGCGAATTTCGAAGATCGGTAGTCATTTGGTTAAAAGAAGTTGTAAGGTTACCAATTTCGTCTTGTGTAGTAAGTTCACATTGAATATCCAAATTTCCGTTTGCAACTCGATGGGTAAAAGCAACCAAGTTGCTAATTGGCTTACTCAAGTTATTGCCGATTAAGTAGCTGATACAGATGACTAGAAACACCCCACTGCTAGCTACACCAATCATCAATAAAATCGCCTGTCGCTTGGCTTCAGCTATTTTATCAATAGGACGTATCAAACAATAGAGTCGACCATCAGATTGCAGNTAATATATAGCTTTGTAGGGTTTGCTAAACACAGTGACATTTTTTAACATAAATTCATCACCNGATTCGCCTTTNAGTTGCTTTTGAATCTGGTGGACTTTTAACTCGGCAGCTAATTGGGGAANAGAATTTGTTTGGTTTGTAATCGTTGAACTTTTTATAGAGCCATCTTGACCGAAAACAACAACTTCAGCNCGATATGCCCTTTTTACTTTTTCTGGTTCGTATATATAATTAGTTTGAACAATCGCTTCNAGCCATTCCTTCGTTTCCACACTAAATTGCTCATCATACTTCCGATTGAACAANGATATTGTGATGATNGGNATTGCNAAAATAATGANCGCAAAAAGGAGCATAAANGGTAAAGTAATCTTTGTCTGAATACTNAATCTATACACTATGCACTTATTTCAAATTGATTTGAATTTGTATGCGCNATATGTTAGGCTGAGTTTGNATAANTCAGNCTNATACCATGGAAANNTNGTAGTGGAAAAGCTATCAATTATTATTCCTGTTTANAATGAANTCAAAACACTAAANGAAATCCTAGATCAAGTGCGAGCCGTCGAGCTNAGATTGGAGAAGGAAATCATTCTAGTCGACGATTTTTCGACTGACGGAACACGTGATATNCTCAAACAAATTGAGGATTTGGGTGATCCATTAGTGCGAGTATTCTACCACTCAGTAAATCGTGGTAAAGGTGCCGCTTTGCGAACAGGTTTCCAAAATGCNACAGGGGATTTGACAATCATTCAGGATGCCGACCTAGAGTATGACCCGCAGGACTATCCAAAGCTTATCCAGCCGATCATCGAGAATNAAGCCGACGTTGTTTACGGATCCCGATTCACTGATGGCATGCAAAAAGGGTTACGTATAAGTTACATTGCTAACAGATTTCTGACATTTCTCTCCAATTTGCTTACCGGCTTGTGGATTAGTGATATGGAAACATGCTACAAAGTGATTAAGACTTCAATCTTGAAGGAGATCCATCTTACTTCAGATCGATTTGGAATTGAGCCGGAGATTACAGCAAAAATAGCAAAAAGAAAATGTCGCCTTGTTGAAATTCCAATCAACTATAGGGGNAGACCATTTGATGAAGGCAAAAAGATTAGTTGGAGAGATGGTGTTGCCGCAATTTTTCATATTATCCGGTTTCGATTTATGGATTAGATTTCCCCTTCACCCNTTTTTTCGTATCCAAATTCAATATTTGCTTCTTCCGCTGCGTTTACCAATTCCCTCACAATGGTCATTGTCAAGCTAGCAAGGTTTTGCGAAAATGCTTGGTTCGCCCGTTTTGAATCAGATGATTCGCGATAACGATCGCCCCGTCTTGCTTCTGAAAGTCTATGGTTCGCCATACCCATTGCTGTTGCTACAAGCTCAGANGAAACGGTCAGTACCTCTTTTGCCTCNGATATTTCTAAGAGCTCCTCAGATTTGACATCTGTGATTGGTTGTCCAGCCAGAAATGCCTTTTGNGTAATGTCAATCTCTTTCACGATTTGTTTCGCNGCTATTTGNTCGGCCATTTTTTTTGAGCCGATAATAGGTTCTGANGTTTTATGNTTCTTATCTCCGTATTCTACTGTTACTAACCAACTTGGTTGATGAGAAGAACCACACTGTGTAGCTCCATAAGTTGGAGGATCAACACCTCTTAGTTGGCAATATTGCTGCAATAAGCCTTTATAATTTTGATCGTCGGACTCTTTTTCTGACATCACAACCATCCTAATACATATTTGAATATGAAAGACTCCCCTTCCATATTCTACTGAAAACTGTATAGTGGATCAAGCGATTACTTCCAGTTCGGCATCATGGTAATCTTTGGAGTAAACAGGGTTTTGGCTTCCAGCCTTTCAATACAAATTTCGCACGATGGGAAAAGCGACAACGCCATTCTGGCTCAGAAATTCAGATAGATTCAATCTGCTAGCAACTCGGTAGTTTGATCATTAAACTTTATGAATTCCATATTTACTAGTGTATCTGTACCATCACGTCCAGATATCTTATCCATAATAACGTACTTGCCTTCAATTTCCCGTAGATCGAAAATCGTGTAATCGGAATGGTTCCCTTTAAAAATAACCGTATCCACTCCTTTACCACCATCCAACCTGTTATTTCCACTATTTCCCTGCAATGTGTTCGCCAAACTATTTCCTACCAAATGTGTGTCTTGCGTTCCTGTCAAAGCTACATTAACCAGATATTGTGACTTATAAGTATACGGAAGCTGGGGACTCAAGGACAAGTAAAATGTACCACTAAATCTGGAATGGATTTTGGCGGTGTAAGTTAAATATTCCGGGAAAAATTTTGTTATCAAATCATAACCGGCTGGATCCCCCAATTGCAGCGAGGAGCGAGTACTATGCCGGTATTTACCCCACCAAGATTCGAAAGCTCCTTCTCGATTATCCGCCCATAGCCCATAATAAATGCCGACCACGGTGGCGAAATATCCCTTAGCTTCAACATCATTATCTGTTGCAACCCAAATACCAGCTAATCGTGCATTATTAGCCGAAGTTTGAATCTCCGATTGATAATTAGAGAAAGAAGGGATAATGCCATATTTTTGGACTAAGTGTAGAATATTTTTGAAACTTGCATCTTGTTGCTCAGGAGGTTTATTAACATAACCCATTGATCCTTCAACAAAAAACTCGGTGGCATGTAGATTCTGACTGGCAAGATTTAAATCTGCCAAAGAGAACTCTTCAAAGGCGTATTTCCTACTAGATTCATTATTGAAAAACAGTAAGGANGCACTTCGATTTGCCATCGAGTTAGCAACAACAGATTTGTTTCNNCCGTAGNTTGATTTNGGAACATCTGTCAAATAGAATTCCAGAATATCNCGNGCTNTAATNATTTGCTGATCACTGACTTCTGACTGGGCAAAAATATGAATNGGTTTACCATTCGAAGCNATTATTTTTGAGTATCTTGAAAAAATTGATANCAGTATTGGNTCAACATCGCTGGGNATAGAAACAATTCNAGTNTCTGTTACAGAGGTGTTTATATCATNCGGCATGATTAANTTTTTGGGTTGGTCCTCACAACCTAGCAAAAGAAGCATTATTCCGAAGATTAANCCCGCCTGTANCTTCAATCTATTATCTCCAAAACATAGAATTTCCAACAGTAGGTCAGTTCACACCTCCTACACCAACATCGAATTATTTTATCATATTATTTAATGTTACTTTCATTAAATAATTGAAGTGTCAATATTAGGATATATTGGCAAAGTTATTATNTTCACTGTAATTTGAATTCTTTTCGCGTTTCCAGAGCCAATTCAGANACACTTCTAACTAGANANACCTATTCNGATTACCTTCGGAGAACCTNCCAAANNCCNNCAATAGCTGGANCAACNANGAATCTTTGTACTCAGGANTTTGAAAGTNTTACAAATTGAATCAAATTCAACTTNCCANAAAAAAGTCATTTAATATAAGCCAANAATAGNAANATNAGTTTAGAAAAATTATGGGANTTAAGTNACTATTTTGTTGTANNTAACCTTAGGTATTGCCNTTATTGTGCTGNNAAAAATTGTCTGCGTTCTCAATGNCCNTATCNCAAATAGCAACCACNTCGGCATGTGGATGCGNCACGTGNCCTTGGAAATGCNAATTAGCTGCCANACCAAGCTCAACCATCCCTNCCNTAACAGTTTCTAACTCCATTCCNTTTTTCTTGATNCGAGGTTCAACTCGTTTCNNCTTCCANTCTTTTCATCGCTTCCAATTTGGCTTGTCGCCAACCAGCCCAACTTGTTTNACNTTCGTATCGTACNATGTCATGNATGGTAGCACGAGGCTGATAAGTAACATAGTTGCCTGTATGCCAGCCGAGATTTCGATAGATCATGAAATCNCCTGCNCCAAGATGGACCTGNACTGCCCCAGGAAANTGCAAGCAATGATCGAGATAATAGCGTTCGGCTTCCACATTTGACATGCCTTCTATTGGCCCTCTTAAGANCGGGTCGCCTGTTGTCTGNCGTTCCCCCGTTAGATCCCATTGTCTCAAATGGCTNCTTGGTACGAACCAAGTACACGATTCAGCATAAATGGCACAGTTAACCTGATTGTAGTGTCTCAGGTCATACCATACTTCTGACAGTTTNGCTTTGGTAATTTCGTCATAGGCCTCAGTCGGCACTTCAACCACTCCATCACGATGCCAACCAATGTGCCAAGGATNTTCTGACGGTTCAANCAGTAATCCCATGATATCTATGTGTCCATGTGTATAGTTTTTACCAAGGAGTTTTTCAATTGCGTCTTGGAGAACTGACAACTCGATGTAATCATAAAATGGCTTCAAGTTNAGGTCGTCGGCATANNTNGAAAGNGGTTGAATCCGCTGTGTCTGCGGCCCTATAATCTTATGCGCCAAATCACGAGCTTTTTCGGCTTCAATGCGTAGATCGTTCAACAAGGATGGTGGAACAATGCCACGAAGAATTAAGTATCCTTCTGCCANGTACTCATTGATCATCCAATCCCTGAATTGAAAAGTCAATAGTTTACCTCCATGAAAAAAATTGACTTTGACTGCTTAACCTCTTTGATATACNCGAACATTTATCAACAGGTCATTGTGCCAAAAATTATGTAGTCCATAAAGGCATGAGCGTGAAGTTCACACACTATTTGTGACCGGTAGCCAAAATTCAAACTTGATAACGCCTCCAGATTAGGATTATACAACATTACCGAGGCGACGTTCTTTTTTTTAGAAATTAACAGCTTGTCTGAATCTGAGATTCGTGTTAAGTTCAACCCCGAACTTAGGGGCTAACATGATGAAAAACCAAAAATTAGTTGATGGTAGCAACATACCAATGGTTGGTCTTGGTACTGCAGGATTACAAGATAATAAATGTGAACAAGCAATCAAGTGGGCACTCGAAATTGGCTATCGACACATTGACAGCGCATGGGCTTACAGAAACCAACCTGCGATTGCAAAAGCTATAAAACAATTTGGAATTCAGCGTGAAGATTTATTTATTACCTCCAAGGTATGGCGAGATTATCTTAGTTACGAAAAAGCCCTGAGGCAATGCAACGAGATCTTGGACCAATTACAAATGGACTATGTCGATCTGTTACTTACACATTGGCCGAGCGATGCGAATGTGAGAAGTGCCCAGAAGCCGGAAAATGCGGTGCCCCTCGAGGAAACGCTAGCGGCGTTTCAAGAAATTCACAAAGCAGGCAAAGCCAAACACGTCGGCGTTAGTAATTACAATATAAATTTAATTAAACAAGCACAGGAAATCTCATCGATTCCTATCGCAGTTAATCAAGTTCATTTTCATTTGAGTGATCATAACTGTAGTGAAAACGTATCACAAAACCTGGTCGATTTCTGTTTAAGATCAAACGTTGTGATGACAGCTTATTGTCCTCTTGCATCTGGCTGGTGTCCAGCAGACGGCGGTATCCTCAAGCATCCTACTCTGAACGAAATTTCACGAAACCACGATAAAACGCCAGCACAAATAGCCCTTAGATGGATTATAGAGCAAGGTGTAACTGTTATTCCGCGGTCCAGTTCTCAAGATCACCTGCGTGAAAACATGGAAATCTTCGACTTTGAACTCTCTGAAACCGAGATGGTACAACTTAACACACTATAAGCAGAAGCGAAACTCTTGAAAATTCAACAGATCGTTTCCTGTAATTAGATCAGTGCTTTTCAATTATTAAGATGCAGGATGACCATTTTGAGTTCAGTCATTTCTTCCACGGCATATTTTGGTCCTTCCTTGCCCATGCCGCTGCTCTTAAGACCTCCGTACGGCATGAGATCCGCACGCCACTGTGTTCCCCAATTCACCATCAGATTCCCGGAATCGACTTCCCGTGCAAACTTCATTGCCCAGTCAATATTCTGAGTGAAAATTGCCGCGCTTAATCCATAATCGGTATCATTGGCTAGGGCAATAGCTTCATCAATATTATCAACACGTGTAACCCCTACAACAGGGCCGAACACTTCGTCAGATGAGATTTTCATCTCTGATTTTACATTGGCAAGCAATGTCGGTGTATGAATTTGTCCATCTCTTTCGCCGCCTGTAATCAGTTCTGCTCCTCTGTTAATTGCTTCTTCTACCCATTGATTAACACGTATAGCATCATGTTCTCGAATCATTGGTCCCATCTTGGTTGATGCTTCGATTGGATTTCCAGTCGAGATGTCTTCGACTTGTTCCTTGAAGGCATCTAGAAAATCACCATGAATCTTCTCATGGGCAAGAATACGTTGTGTTGAGATACACACCTGTCCCGCGTTGGAGTAGCCGGATGCTGCGGCAGCTCTTGCCACCTTTTCCAGATCGGCATCCGGCATAATAATTAGTGGAGAATTCGACCCCAGTTCCATTGTTACACGTTTAAGTCCCGCAGTGTGGCAGATATGTTCGCCGACTTCATGGCTGCCAGTAAAAGTAATTTTACGCACACGTTTATCAGCACAGAGAGCGTCACCGATTTCACTGCCAGACCCAGTTATGCACTGAATGGCTTCAGGCGGAGTACCTGCTTCTAAGAAAAGCTCCACGAGTTTTAGTGCTGACAATGGCGTGTCTGTGGCAGGTTTGAGTATGATAGCGTTTCCAGCTGCCAGCGCTGGCCCAACTTTGTGACAAACAAGGTGCAAAGGAAAATTAAATGGGCTTATTCCAACAACAATACCACAAGGTATGCGCATGGTAAAACCAAATTTATCCTTAACGCCAGGGCCTCCTTCAAGCGGAACAACTTCACCAGACAAGCGCTTGGCTTCTTCTCCCGAGAGCGCAATAATTTCGATGGCACGACTTGCTTCTACCGTTGACTCTGCTAAGGTCTTACCTTCTTCCGAGGTAATGATTTGTGCTAGTTCTCCCACCCGTTCAGCCATAATTTCAGAGACTTTGTGAATGATTTCATATCGTTCATAGCCAGTCATCTTGGCCATAATTTCCGCACCGTGTTCAGCGGTTTTCAATGAAGTCTCGACATCTTGTTGGCTCGCTCTTGGAATAGTGTCAATGATAGAACCGCTGAAGGGATTTAGGACTTCTATCTTTTCGGATCTATCGACCCACTGCCCACCAATATGCATTTTCATTGATATAGACCTCCATAGCTGTTTTAAAATAATGATTTGATTTTACATTAAGTCTGATTTTAAATGCAATACTGAGTTTTTATCATAAGCACATTTTATATGTCCATCATCAAGTGGATATTTCCTGATTAATCATTCAGTGTTTTTTTATTATATTACCTGTGAATTATGATACAATCTCCAAATGATCACTTTAGGGTGCTTAGAGAGAAAACAAGCAAAGCCCCCAACTCTGAAACTGTTTTTAGGTTGATTTCAAGTCGACCTATGTTTGAAGCGAGACTCCTCCAAGCCATGGTTCNATTTTGACACNANCGAACTTGGACAGTGGANCTACAAGNNATTAAGGTAAGGTGGCCAACTATGAAGGTAACCCGTAAAGTCATAATAATCGGTGTTGTAATTACACTGGTTATTTTAGGTNTAATGGTATGGTATGGATTAACTTATCAAATGTATGATCCTGAAGCTGGTCGAACATGGTAAAAGGATCTACATAAACTTCGTAATGCTGCAAGTATTATTGTAGAATTAGCTCAACACACTTTCATGGTGCGATGGAGGTATGTGCGGGGTTTAAAAATACAGATTCAAACTTGATGCGATCACTGGCCTCATCTTCTCTATCAAACAATCGTTGTCATTGGCGTTGCAACGTATTCAAAAAACATGGGTTTTAAATAGGCGATGGATTCCTCAACAATACGTTGTATCTCGTCAAATTGTATCTTTGTCTTGCCATGCATGCCAATGATTTCGAGAACTGCGTACGAAATCTGAGGCATCATTTTGATGATGTCGGCAATCGCCTGTAAATCTAGTGCCCCTTTTCCCGGAATTTGTGTTTCTATTGGACCAACTTTCATCTTCCGACTTTCGCGATTATCACGAATACGAACTGTATTAATGGCGGATTTAAGATCGGATATTGCTTTGACTGGATCTGCANNTGATTGAGATCTCCAAATGTGAGTGGGATCAAAATTAAGNCCTACTTGATCTTGATCGACTGCATCCATGAAGCGCTTGGCGGTNTCAACTGAGCAGACNGCCTTTCCAACTNTNGGTTTGATTGATAATCGAATNCCGNTGGAAGCAACATACTCTGANCCACAGTTAATTCTATCGATGAATCTTTTGAAACTTTCTTCACTGTTGGACTTNCCTCCTGCACTTATTGTGATTATCGAAACATCCATAAGTTGGGCAGCCTGGACCACTCCCTCGAATTCTGGACAATCTACGGCAACGCCACCAGTTCCAGAAATTGANTCGATTACCAATCCGTAATCGTTAATCTTTCTTTTAATATCAGNATAATAGGATGCTGACCGATTGANCTCCAAATGTGGTGCGATTCTTGGNCGTGCGCACAATTCAATGGCTTGGTATTCAGCCTTCGCGATACCTGCCAAGGCTTTATCCAAGTCAAAGCCCCCGTATAAAACGGTACTACANCCGAGTTGCTTCATTCTTTTTCCTCAGNTTAATTAGAAAGCTCAATTCTTTTCCTCGTCCACCNAGCAATTCAATCTACTAGTCTTTGGTGTTGAAAAACTGCTTATGTATAGCCACCANGAAGAGGTAATCCNACATGAGTTTTGGCTCNCTTAAGTTAAGTTCATATGTTGCAAAGCATAAGTTCTCATTGAACGAGCNGATGATTTTTGNCTGTATTGTCCAAAGGTTNTTGGTAAAGGNCCNGTCAATTTTTCGACNCGAGAGATTGCTTTTTGTATNATTTCCGAATTNTGNCCTGATATATTTGTTGTTTCCTCGGAATCTAANTTCAAATCATACACTCGTATTTTTCTGTCATTTCCTGTTGTACACAAGTGTACNCTATGNTCTTGATCNCGAACGCAAACATTAGGNCCCCAACCGGTGATGACGTAATCGNAGTTGTGTTGGGCAGNTTNTTTNATAGCCTTACTCCATACATTGCTTCCATCCANCGGTTCATGTTCAATATCCAACACCCCCAAGATTGTTGGCACAAAATCGTGATTCTGCACCNANATCGATGAATGTTTTCCATGCGGCCCATCGGGGTTTCGGATGAACCAATTAAGTTGNGTATTGTANGGATAGAGACGATCCGCACTTTTACTAAATCGACCTTTATCCCAAACTTCTGTACCATGATCNGTAATAAAAACAACGANNGTGTCTTCCTGCAATCCAAGGAGGTCAATCGTTTTTANAAGATGACCGACCCATCGATCGACGTATGTAACAAAACCAAAATAAAGTGCTTTCGTCCTTTCAATGACTGCTTCCGATGGGTTTCGANCGTTTAGCACCTGNGGATAGATATAATCTTTGACCATAGGATCAGNAAAATAATGATCCGCATAGTACCGAGGGACATCCCACATTTCGTGTGGNCTGAAACTATCNACCCAAAGGAAGAAGGGAGTNTTGTGCCGATTGTCTTCCAGCCAATTGCTNGCTGTTTGGAATACTTGGGCTGTCAGATAATCTTCNTCATTTTGTCTGTCTTTTACATTTAGTAAAAATTGAGCAATGGTAGGGTNCTTAGCAATATCTGCCTCACCTTCAGGGACATAAGGAGNTAGATCTATTTCTGAAATAGGNCCGGATCGGTACGCGTCATTTTCNTGTCCNCGTANAAACCGCCATGATAGAAACCCACGTGTAAAGTTCATTGTGGGCTTGAACATATGATAGGTATCNGCAACCANACCAGTACAGTACCCNATNTCNTGCAACCGTTCAGCAAGTGTCGTATGNTTGTGNGGGATAGGATGCCAACCCATACCCGCGGGTTGGAGTCCTTCATTAGGCGTTTCAAACCGCCATGGAAATGACCTAATACCNGTAAACAAACANCGGCGAACGGGAATNGTTGGTTCACCTTCACCGAAACATTTGTCAAAAACCACNCTNTCTTGGGCTAAAGTATCAAGATAAGGAGTTTTTACAAAAGACAATTTTTTGTTTTTCCCGATGATATCTGCCCGGAATGTGTCCGCGCAAATAACCACCAGATTCATATTTTTCATAAAGCNGATNCNNTTCTAACTNAATTTTAGCATCAACTAGGTTTTTTGCTTGATCCNATTATAATCNGTTTGGTTCAACATCCNCCACTTTGCACTGCNGTNATGGCCGCCACACCAACGAGATCTTCTACCGATGCGCCGCNCGACATATCATTCATGGNTTTGCGTAAGCCTTGAAGTATTGGTCCGTAGGCTTGGGCCTTGGCCAAATATTGTACCAATTTATAGGCGATGTTGCCTGCATCAAGATCAGGGAAGATTAGTACATTGGCATTGCCTGCCACAGGGCTATCCGTCAGTTTTTGATCGGCTACGGTTTTCACTAGGGCAGCATCCCCTTGAAGTTCGCCGTCAATTATCAGATTAGGCATACGACGACGAACGATTTGTGTGGCTGTAGTAATCTTATCCACATTTATATGTGAGGCGCTCCCTTTAGTAGAGAAGGACAACATTGCGACTTTGGGTTCGGTGCTGAGAAGAGTTCGCGTTGTTGCTGCAGTTGAAATGGCAATTTGTGCTAGTTCTTCCGCCGTGGGCTGTATAGAGACAGCACAATCTGAAAACACCAAAACTGTATTCTTACCATCCAAAGAATCGGGAATCACCATGATGAAGCAACTAGACACTCCAAAGATTCCTTCAGCAAATCCGATCGTGAGACCTGCCGCTTCGATGACGCGCGCTGTAGCATTCGCCACACCTGCAACGCAACCGTCCGCATCACCCTGTGCGACCATCATACCAGCAAATATAAGNGGGCGACGTANCAAACGCAAAGCAACCTTCTTTGACACTCCNATNCTAGCAGTGTTGTAAGCANNAGCNTAATCGTTGAGACAAGGAGCCGTTTCGTGGCAAACNATACCAATNCCATCCAGCGATATNCCACTGATGTCAGCCTGTTNTTTGAGTTTATTTGCTTNTCCGATAAGTATTGGTTGAACAATACCATCNTCCAGAAAGCNACCTAGCGGCTTTCTGAATCCGTTCATCACTACCTTCGGGAAAAACAATGCGCTTATTTACTTTGCGTGCCCNATTGACAAATTGCTGAATNACATCCATGACCTAAGATCTTTTTGTACATTGTTTCATAAACTTANCCATATTATCATAAATACTGGAGAATTTATGTGTTAGGATTCATAACGTTGAGTAATTTGCCAAAAAAAATTAAGGAAGAAGAATGCAATCACCACACGGAGACAAATTTCCGGGTTTCCGCCCGTCCATAATGGGTAGNAACGGAATGGTAACTTCAGGGCATCCACTTGCTTCACAAGCTGGAATCCAAACAATGATGGCCGGAGGGAACGCTATNGATGCCGCAATCTCAACNGCCGCCGCATTAGGTGTAGNTGAACCANACAGTTCTGGTATTGGAGGAGATGGATTTATACTGGTCTACTGGGCAAAGACGGGAATAGTAACTGGTGTTAATGCNACTGGCCCAGCACCTTACGCNGCCAATCGGGACCTCTATNTGAANCAGGGAGGAATTCCAATGAAAGGCATCCGCAGTGTCTCGGTTCCTGGGTTGGTTGACGGCTGGTTAAAAGCACATCAACGTTATGGNACCCTCAAACTCGACCAAGTCTTTGATCCCGCAATTTCATTGTGTGAGAATGGTTTCCCTGNCAGTCATCATTTCGCTAATTCACTAAGTAGTGAGAATGCACGTTTTGCCGAGGATCCATATACACGCGCAATTTTTACTGACAATGGACAACCACTTAAGACTGGAGATATTCTTTACCAAAAGGATCTTGGTATGACTTTACGAGNAATTGCGGCTAAAGGGCGCGAAACGTTCTACGAAGGTGATATTGCTCAAGCCATGGTCCAGTTCAGTCAAGCTTACGATGGGCTGCTGACAGGAAAGGACCTGTCAGGCTATCAAGCCAGTTGGGTTGATCCGATCTACACTACCTATCGAGGCTATAATGTTTACGANATGCCTCCTAATTCCAGNGGNCATATTTTATTACAGGAACTAAATATTGTTGAACATTTCGACCTTCAGTCAATGGGTTGTAATACCGCTGAGAGTNTCCACTTGATGGTTGAGGCCAAGAGGCTTTCATTTGCTGATCGAGAGAAGTACGTCGCGGATCCTGACTGGGTTGATATCCCGTTACGGGGTATGTTATCTAAAGCCTACGCTGCTAAGCAGGCTGAGCGTATTAATCTCGACCAGATGCTGACTGAGGTCGTATCTGGAACACCAGAACAGTTTGAAGATACAACCTGTTTCTGCGTCGCTGATCAATGGGGAAATGCCGTTTGCGTTCTGCAAAGCATCCAGTCAGGNTTTGGATCCAGCCTAATAGCTGGGAATACGGGTATTCTGCTGAATAACCGCATGACCTATTGGCATCTTGAACCCGATCACCCGAATTGCTTAATGCCAGGTAAACGGGTCCGCCATACGATGAACCCTGTGATTATATTGAAAGATAATCAACCGTTTCTAATTTGTGGCACACCCGGGGCTGACACACAAGTGCAAACGAATCTTCAATTAGTGACNCATATCATNGATTTCGGGATGACACCTCAGGAAGCAGTNGAAACACCTCGATGGCGCAGCCTGCAAAATCCAATGGAATCGACNGTACCACATATATGTTCTGANGTCCTCCAACTGGAAGGACGATTCAGCAATCAAGCNCGCGAAGGACTAATTGAAAAAGGGCACGAACTCCAAATTCTAGGAGATTGGNATGGTCCTGGCAANGCACAAACAATTATGATCAATACTGACCCCTTTCCTATTGGTTGGAGGGTCCGACCCGCGGCGGGATGGTTATGCCGTTGGATGGTAACAGATGACACTAACCATCGCCAAAACCCGAGCCAATGTGGTCAAAGGATATTGTAACTGTCAGGAAACAGCGATCGTCTTGGCTAGTCGGTTAATTCAAACATACTCCAGCTGAAACTTTACACCGGAAAGAGCGAGAAACCGTTTCTTAATTTTTGAAAGGGAATTGGATCGAACTTAATGGTTTTAGCCAGCATACATCCCACTTAAGGGAAGCTTATGGTCATGTGTTGCCCATTTTGGCGGTTCCTATGCATAATGAGTTGTTATATTTATTGACTAGCCACTTAGATTGTAACGGAAAGCTGATCGATCTTTCGACGAGGATACAACTGCTTGACATTAGCGGGCAAAAGCTCGGGCTAATCTGCCAGGATCTGCTCATATACGCGCATATGTTCACCTTCTTTTTCTTCTGGATCAACTAGCTTGAGCCAGACTGCTTGAGTTTCTGTCTCACCACTTAGATGCTGAACCCCTCCTGCTTTTTCCGGATTGGATCCGTCCCAAACCACTTCCTGATTCTGGAGAAAGATATAGGAACCCGCATAACGGTCAGTCAATCGACTGAAGTTATCACGGTAAAATAGTGCCTGATGACTGGCGGTACGGCGCAGGCTAGCTATCTTTTCATGGGAATC
>NZUQ01000068.1 GCA_002697225.1 Candidatus Poribacteria bacterium | reverse complement strand
CGGGTTTATGATGGGAAAATTTTTGCTCTGGATTTGCACCTGGATCGGCTTCGTGATTCGGCTCAAGCTCTCGCCTTTGTGCGGGTTCCTACCCATGATGAAATCAAACAAGCAATATACGATACCCTGCAAGCTAATGGCATGCGTGATGGTGTTCACATGCGGTTGACGCTCAGTCGTGGGCTGAAAGTTACGTCAAGCATGAATCCCGAATATAATCAGTATGGTCCCTGTTTGATCATTGTTCCAGAATGGAAACCTCCGGTGTATGATAGGTATGGTATTGGTCTAATTACATCCTCAGTACGGCGTAATAATCCACAGTGTATCGATTCAAAAATCCACCACAACAATTTAATAAACAATATTTTAGCAAAAATTGAAGCTAACATTGCTGGTGTGGACGATGCAATTATGTTGGATCTTAACGGTTTTGTTTCGGAAACAAATGCGACCAATATCTTTATCATTAAAAAAGGGTGCTTATTGACACCACATGCCGATAGTTGTCTGTCAGGTATTACGCGTGGGATAATTCTGAAGATTGCCGAGGGAAATGGTATTCCCGTTACAGAAAGGAATGTGTCGTTATCCGAAGTGCATTCTGCTGACGAGGTTTTTACAACAGGAACTATGGGGGAACTTGCGCCTGTTCTAAAAGTCGATGGTCGCCAAATCGGTATCGGCTGTGTGGGACAGATTACGCAAAAATTACAGGCGCTTTATAAAGAAGCAACAGAAAATGAAGGGCAACCTTTACCATTTTAGGAGAGTTTGATTATGATATTAGGTAATAACTGCTGGGTTGATATTGAGAAGGCTGATAAAAATCGTGTTGTTGTGGTACCACTAGGTTCTTTAGAACAACATGGACATCATTTGCCGCTGCTTACGGATACCTATTTGGTAACATCTGTTGCTGATCGTGTTGAGGTTGAACTTGGCGATCAGATATACATGTTGCCAACGCTTTGGCTTGGTTCTTCTGATCATCATCTTGATCATCCTGGTACTGTTAGTGTTCCGAGTGCTTTATACACAGATGTGATCAAAAACATTGTAAGATCAATTGCCAAAGCGGGTTTTCGACGTGTCTATTTTCTCAATGGACATGGAGGCAACATTGTTCCCGGGACTCAGGCAATCAATGAACTGGTTAACGAGTCAAAGGTCTATGATGATATGTGGCTTGCTTTGGGGTCGTATTGGACTATTGCTGCTCCCAACATGTCAGCTGAACTACATGGTATGACGAGCAAACAGTTGTCGCACGCTTGTGAATATGAAACATCGATGATGTTACATGTACAGGGGGAATTAGTCAGAATGGAAAGAGTGACGGCTAGTCCCCCATTAGTAGATACACCATATTATCATAGTGAGCATGGGGGACGGGTGAACGTGGCCAAGCGACTTACCACTTCCGCCCCGACTGGTGCTATGGGAAACCCAGAGGCAGCCACTGCTGAAAAGGGGGAATCCCTGTTGAACTCGATTGTTGGAGAGGTGGCTGAATTCATTCAGAATTTTGCCACTTGGGAATAAGCCCCGTTATCATTGATCAAAAGTGGTCATTGGGGGATTTAGAAATTCCCTGGCTACTTGCCGGTCATCAAACGGTAGTTTTTCCTGGCCGATAACTTGGTAATCTTCGTGTCCTTTGCCTGCAATTACAATTAGATCTCCCGTCTGTGCAAGTTCAATCGCGCAACGGATAGCAATTCTTCGATCAGGGATAAGTTGATAGCGTGTGGTATCGGTTATTCCACTGGTAATGTCGGCTAGGATTTGATCCGGATCCTCGGTTCGCGGATTGTCCGAAGTGATGATACTATGATCTGCCAGTTTCGAGGCTATCTCGCCCATCATTGGTCGTTTCGATTGATCCCTATCTCCACCACAACCGAAAACACAGATTGTGCGATTTTTCTTGATTCGGTTTGCTGCTTGAAGTAGGTTCTCAAGTGCATCTGGCGTGTGTGCATAATCGACGATTACTGCGAAGTCTTGTCCACAGTTNANTGGTTCGAATCTACCTGGTACAATTGTTGATTCAAGGCCTTTCTTAATTTGACTTAACGAACACTTGTTATGTAGTCCAATACCGATGGAAGCTAGTGCGTTGTAAACATTGTAATCACCAAGCATCGGAAGCTTGATGATTACTTTGCCTTTGGGGGTTATAGCCTTAAATGAAATGCCGTTAAGGTTAGAGGAAATATCGCTTGCCATNAGATCGGCTTCCGACTTGACCCCATAACTGATCACGGGAGCGTTGGTTGCTTTAACAACACGATTTGCCGCTGGGATATCCATGTTAACAATAGCACACCCGCTTTCTGGATCAATTTGTTGGAACAGTGTCAGCTTCGATTCAAGATAATTTTCCATGGAGTGATGATAATCTAGATGATCCTGTGTTAGGTTGGTAAAAGCACCAACATGGAAGGTAAGTCCTGACAATCTGTATTGTGCCATCCCTTGCGAGGATGCTTCCATAATTACGTGTTTGATTTTGGCATTGGCAATGCGCAGAAAAAGGTTATGTAATCTGATTTGATCTGGTGTTGTCGTTTTTGCTGGCAGGATGGATTNNCCGAAATGGTAATTAATAGTACCGAGCAAGGCTGTTTTGATTCCTGCAGCTTTAAAGATTGACTCNGTAAAATATGCGGTTGAAGTTTTTCCATTCGTACCTGTAATGCCGATTAGTCTCAGTTGTTTTGCTGGTTGCAGGAACCAATTCGCTGCGATATGTGATAGAGCGATTCGACCGTTTGAGGTTTGTACATAGGTNAGGTTAGAGGGTAGATCTTTCGGCGGTGGTTGGTCTCCGATGATGACTCTTGCGCCTTTTTCAATGGCTAGATTTATAAACTGGTGGCCATCTACATGTANGCCTTTGTAACATATCCAAGCGTAACCTTCCTTCACAGCGTNGTGTTTGCTTGTAATTCCAGTAACCACNGCTTNGGACTGGCCTGTTATGGCAACAACGTCTACATTTTCCAGTAACTTATCAAGGCTCATACTTACGCCTTTTAGTTCATTCGGATTTTTGCCTGTGCAAAAAGTTCAGTTTGATTTAGATAACGCATCGTTTGTTCCGCGATGTCTTGGAACATNGGTGCGACTGATGTGCTACTCAAAGGCGCATTAGCTGGTTCATCAAGNACAATGATTATCGAAATTTGCGGGTTTTCAGCGGGTAAAAANCCGGCAAAGCTGTTCACCACTTTACCTCGGACGTATCCAATACCTTTCAATGCTTTTTGTGATGTTCCCGTTTTACCNGCAACCGAATAGCCGTTGACTCGAGCTCGGATTCCACTTCCTGATTCTGTGACACCGACTAGGATCCNTTTCATAGTTTGTGCTGTTTCTGGTGACATGACCCAGCCGCGGCTTTCCGGTTTTGATTGAACGATGATTTTGTTGTCATAAGTTAGTCGCTGCAACATGATATAAGGACGCATTAAGCGACCCCCGGTGGCAATTGCGTTGATGGCGCAAAGCATCTGGAGTGGAGTTACTGAAATACCTTGTCCAAACGGAACCGTTGCTGCTAAGTGTTCGTCCCAGACACGAAGTCCCCACAAAGATCCTGTTCTTTCGTAAGGTAGNTCAATTNCTGTTCGTTGGCCAAATTTGAAACGTGACACATAATCTTGGAATTTTATGTGAGGTAGATGACGGGCAGCTTTCATTATGCCTATATTGCTTGATTTTTGTATGATTTTGCGGAGTGTTAACGTTGCATTGTTTTTGACGTCGCGAATCACATGTCCGTTTGGTAATGTGATTTCACCGTTGTTACAGTAGAATTCTGAGTCAGGTGTATGGATACCTTCGTTGAGTACTGCAGTTGCCGTCACAATTTTAAAGATTGAGCCCGGTTCATATTCCATCCATATTGCGTTGTTACGTTTCGATGCTTCGGGAGTTTTTGTGTATTGATTCAGGTTATAGTTGGGGTAATTAGCCATAGCTAGAATTTCACCCGTCATTGAGCGCATTACAATCGCTGTACCGCGTGGACATTTCCATCTGTTGCAACCTTGTTCCAAGGTGGATTCAGTTATATTTTGTATGTATTCGTCAATAGTTAAGACAATAGTGTCGTTACTTTTGGGCGAGTTTTCATAGACTTTTTCAGGTTGTGTGAGGTATTTTCCCCGATCTATCTTCAGTTCAGTTTCTGTGCCGATAGTTGAGGCTAGAATACTATCGTAAAAATGTTCAATACCGTCGATTCCGGTGTTCATGAAATTAGTTGAGCCGATGATGTGACATGCCAGTTGGTCTTTGGGGTAGATTCGGCCGCCGCGTATTGCGTGGCTTAAACCATAGTGTTTTCTTTCGAGCTTTCTTATATTATCAATTTGGCTGTAATCCAATTTTTTTTTCAGTCTGACAAAGCGTCGATTTTTCTTTTTTAAGGCTCTAATTAGTTTTTCTTCTGGTACAGATAGGATTGGGGAGAGTTGTCTCGCTAGGTTTTTAGGTGTTGTTTTGATAACTTTAGGGTCAACATGTACATCAAGCATGTCGCGGTTAACAGCCAAAATGTTATGGTTTCGATCAGTAATTTTTCCGCGTTTAGTTTTTGATTTTATTGTTACCTTGGTTTGATTAGCTGATCGTTCGCGTAATTGTGGACCCAGCACGAATTGAATAATGAACAGTCTTACTATCAGCAAGACGAAAAGAAATTGCATTCCTAAGGAAATTAGGGATAAACGGGTTTTCAATTCTCTTGAATTTTCTGGGGTCATTACCTGATTTCTGCCTGCAAAATTTCAACTGGTTTATCGGATTGGATCATGTTCAGTTCTTTTGCTATTTGTCGTACAGATGTAACTGATTTTTGTTTTGCTATTTTTGCTTCTAATTTGTTGATCTTGTTAATCAATCTGTTCTTTTCTGCTTCTAATTCTGTTCGCATTTGCTGAGTGATTTTGTGTCGTGTTGTTGAGAGCCAAACATTTGTAGCNAGTAACATAATAAAAATGGTTAATCCGGTACAAGCTATAAGTTTGACTGTGTTTTTTTGGACTGATTTCATATGGGCACTGTGAGATTGTTAGAGTATGTGTTGCGTTAAATAAACGTCTAATTCGTGATTCCAGATTCACAGATTTTAGTGCAAACACGCAATTTCGCGCTGCGGGCACGAGGGTTTTTTGAAATTTCTTCTTCTGAGGCTGTAATTGGACGTTTTGTCACGATTTCGATTGGAGGAGGAATCAACTTTTGGTGTGCTAACTGGGGATTAAGATCGTTAGACGGCTTAGCCAGTTCTCGAAATCGTCTTTTGACGATCCTGTCTTCCAGTGAATGGAAACTGATAACGCACAGTTTTCCTCCGGATTTTAAGGCTGTGATTGCATGGTTAAGTACGATATCAAGACTTTCCAACTCTTGGTTAACTGCGATCCGTAGAGCTTGAAAGGTTCGGGTTGCTGGATGAATCCGTTGGTATCGTTTTTTTCTTGGTATTGCTGCAGAGATAGTTTCCGCCAGTTGCTGTGTTGTCGTGATTTTACTTGTTTTACGAACCCTTTCAATTGCACGAGCAATTCTTCGAGACCACCGTTCTTCTCCGAATTCATAAATAATATTCGCTAGTTGTTCTGTTTTAGTCTCATTGACAATTTTAAGGGCGGAAACTCTCTGGTTGGGATTCATCCGCATGTCCAATTGCCCGGAATTCAGGAAACTGAAACCGCGGTCAGGGGTATTGAGTTGCATCGATGAAACTCCAAGATCTAGCAGTATCCCGTCAACTGCCGAGACAGAATTTTGGGTTAGTATCTGGTCCAGATCTCTAAAGTTGCCGTGAACCAATGTCAACCGATTATTTCTGTCTCCTAACCGGTCGCTTGTCAATTCCAGTGCGTAAGGGTCCAGGTCGATTCCAATGACTCGACCGTTTGGAATCGATGCGTCCAATATTGCTGATGTGTGGCCACCTAATCCAATGGTTCCATCAATATAGATACCTTCACTTTCAGGTGANAGCATATCGATAATTTCATTAAGTAATACCGGGATATGTTCTGGGTTTTGGTTCATTCTCTTANCACGATCAGTTTTTCGTGTCTNGCATGAATTNTATTATCCGATTNNACCTCAAATTTACAGATATAGACTGCAGTTGCAACCTCGATNCCATAGGTTATCTTCCTGTTCCACCAAGCCCACCAGATTTTTGAATTTGNCTGGCTGGCAACGCCATTTATTTGCCGTACGAGGGTTCCGTCAACTTGGTGGACAGCTACTTGCATATTGTCAACCGGTCGATTCGACTCCGCGCGGAATGTGACGAGATCTTTGTAGGAAGGGTTCGGATAGACCAGTGTGCTTATCCATTCAAAGTCTGGTCGATATTCAATTTGTTGTTCAAATGTGTTTGTTTGGATTGCATCGGTGGCAATTATTTTAATATGATTAATGCCGTTTCTTAAGGGAGTAAGAGCACTGTAGACTCGGTTGACCCGATCAATGTCAGCTATCAGATTTTCAGGTTCTATAGCAATCTTTAATGGGAATGGTGACAGGATGCGTCCTTTGATTTTAAACGGACTTTGGTTGACAGTAGGTGGTGAGTCAAAGGTGATTAACGGTTTGGTCGGCAAGAAAACGGAATCTCGGCTGGCCAAATTATACAATACGGTAAGGGCTAACCGTGCAACTTTGGTGACAAGGTTCAGATTAATCTTATCAACTGTATCTTTGGAAGTATGGTAAAACGGGTTTGCTTTGTATCCTCTGGAATCACGCCAGGGTGTAATGTTTTCGACCAAGGTTACGGCATCATATCCTTGATTCCAAAATGGTTTGTGGTCACTGTAACCGAACAGGTCATCCCGAAATTCATGGAGCTCAAGACCAAAATCAAACCAGTTATTGATGATTCGGGTAAATTCCACTATCCATGATGAACGTTTATTCGTTACGATGTCGATTTGATCATTAATCCAATTGAAGCCGACCATATCAATATTGAATATGGCAACTATGTTTTCACCTGATTCTGCTGCTTTCTTGGCGTAGTGTTGGCTTCCCATGAGCCCAATTTCTTCGCCGCTAAAGGCGATAAAGCGTAGCTCACAGCTGAACTGAAATGCGCTTAACAGGTGAGCAGTTTCAAGCATTATTGCCACGCCGGTTCCGTTGTCATTCGCTCCNGGCGCTTTTGANGTGAGTGGGTTCCAGTTGGAATCTCGATTCGCTTTTGAGTCGTAGTGTGCACAGAAGATGAAAATCCGGTTGGTCTTGGCTGTGTTCCGTGACGGTAGCCTGGCGATTACATTTCTCATNCCGCTGAATTTCTGGGTTCTAATCTCAAGTTGTGGAGAACGTCGGAATTGATCGGTAATGTAATTGGCGGCATTATCGGCAGCATGCTGATGAAGAGCGTTCCGAGTTCGATACAATTTTCCGGTATTGCGATCTGAATTTTCTTGCAGGGCGATGATATGACTTCGTAAATTCTCGGATTGGATCGAGGCAATAAGTTCATCGGGGATTACTGCCCAGCTATGTGGTAGCAGGAGAAATTTAAGTGTTAAAACCCATAGTGAGTATGGAGATAATGTTAGATGACGATTAATCAATGATTTTTGATCTAGGGAATTGGNAACCACAATCCACCTGTTTGTCGTGCTAAATATTTATGGAATTTGTCTTGAATCCCGATCACATCCACTGCTATTCCAGCTTGTAGTGAGTATGCAATCACCTCGGTGATTTTGTAGGATTTATCACCTTCAAAACTTTCATCGGTCACCAGGATGAAACGTCGTCTCACATTTGGACGAAAATTTACCCGTTGTAATGATTTTACTATGGCGTGTAGCGCACGTTCAGATCCTCCGCATTCCATGTTTTGAAGTAANCGTTCAAACTTATTGTAATCTTTGGTTTGCTCAAAGATNAAAGCCGTATACTTGAATTTTACAATACCCATAGTGAAATCGATCTGATGTTCTTGGAAAATTTTCACCATATCTTTGAGATGGTTACCGACAGCTTGGATATTGTCTTCCATGCTACCACTTGCATCGAGCAGAAAAACAATATCGATTGGAGAGCTATCAGTGCCANCTGCAATGCTGCTGGCGATCGTTTTAATAGCTTCCTCAATTGTCTGGTGGAGTGTTGGCGTTTCTTTGTCCGGGTTGGTTTGTTCCTCTTCAGCTGAATCTGCTTGCTGTAACTGGGACATACCACGCTGNATCTGAACAATTTTTCCTCCAACTGGNTTGGCTTCGATGACTACTTTTTCACTGATACCTATTTGGGTTTCTGATTGGTTTTCGGCCTCTGCCANGGCTGAATCGGTTGCAAGCGTTAAATTAGCTTTGGTGTGNAGAGGTGCTACGTTTGTTGTAATAATTTCTGTTTGGAATCTCATTGATTTTATTGATGGTTTTGGCTGTGATTGGCGACTTGTGATTGATTTACGCTTGGAAATTTGACGTGTGGAAGAGGATGTAAGTCTCTTCAGTTTTTTGGGAGCAGTCATGTGGAATTGGTTATGCCTAAGATTAACTGAGATGGCTTTCATGATAATTGGTTCCGCAATTGGTATCTGACGGTGCCAGGTAGGAAAACTGATCAGTATGTAAAGCGTTACACACAAATGAAGTATGAGAGAGATTGTAAAAGAGAAGCTTGTTCGATATTGGTTTTGATGCATTGCGGTTTAACTAAGCTTCAAAAAGGTAAGAATTTCAGTGCCTCATCCATACTTACTTGACAGTATGCTTCGATAGTTTCACCGTTGGGATGGACCTGCTCACGCCATTGATTTAAGAATTGACTGCGGAAAACTGGATCGGATATCGAGTTTATAACTGTTAATACTGAATCGTAAAATGGAGCGGTTTGTCGTTTTATTGTGAAGTTGTGATCAGGCAACTTGTTTTCTGTATTGTAGAGGAAACATTTCTGAATGCGACGTTTTGCACTTGAAAGTGTTGCTGGCTCAAATACGTGGTCAGTAGGTTCTCTGTAGGGGACAAGAAGAATATCGATACCATGGTCGTTGAGAGCTCGCAGGATTTTTTCCGGTTTGCGTTCGACCTGTAGGTTTTTGTGCGATGGCCAGATATCAAAGTACGAATAATCGATCGAGATGTTTGACGTCTGAAAACTGAAATAATCGGGGTAAGCAAAGAAGTCGTTTTGATGTCGGTAAAAGTTATAGAATTCTGTTACGCATGCCATAATTAAGTTGCTGGCACCAATTCCGTCTGAGGGTTGTTGGCTGACAATACCCAGCCGACTTAAAACTGAGAAATTTGGGATTAGGTCTGTGAATTCAACCTCTTGGTCTTGAACCATAAACACGAAATCTGCGGATTTCAGGATTTGTGTTGAATGCATTTAAGTGTCCATTACACATTTGTTACAGGGAAGTTGGGTGAAATAGTATTCGCNGTTGGGAATCTGCCGCATAATGATTATAACGGTAGGGATAATTCGTTTACATCAACTTTTTTGTAATATGTATGGTCTAGTTACTTAAAACCTATTGCTGAGATGTCTCTGGTTTATACAGTAGAGTACACAGGTCGAGGAAGCCGTATTATGAGTGGTTTCATTGTCAAATAACCTAATGAAACCACTCATAACAGCGCATTGATTTGANNAACAATCNACTTCACTTCNNTAGTGGTTNTCAAGTTGCGAGACTGTTAACCCGAATTGACGATTATGCACGTTAGCATCTCATTCAATGCCAAGTTCATCGTTGATTTCTTTCTGGTATCCTTCNAGAGATAGATCTTCGATTTCTTCGATCGTCACTGCTCTACCAAAATGTCCTGACTCGTAGACNGCCATGCAAACAGCTTGTGATCGATAGCCTTCCATTCCGTCTACTTCAGGTTGACCGCCGTCATTGATGGCATNGGCAAANTATTTCAANTCAATTGAGATTGTATTGCCGATCTCGCGTGGGAAGAAATATTCTTTTTCCGTGTCNCTGAGGCTTGCCATGAATTGTTTGTGTAANTCATCGGTACTGATGGATTCACCACCACGTGGATGAAGACCTGAACCCCAGTCCAANGCACCTTCTGATCCATAGATTGTTTTGCGNTTAAAACCTTGACCCGGAGCAGATCCAACCCAGGTCCATTGGGCGGAAATGCCGTCGTCGAACTTGATGGTGGAGATCATGCAATCTTCAACGTCGACATCGTAACCACCTTCCCGTTTGCCNGCGTCATCATAGCGGTATGGTTCGTAGGCTTTGTTGATGGCATAGACTTCTTTGGCTTCTACGCCGAGGTTAAAACGCATTAAGTCTGTAAAGTGGACACCGCCATCGAGTGCCCAACCGCCTCCGGCTTGCATTTTGAAGTTGCGCCATCCCCATTTGCCGAGACCTTCACNAACGTCGATCCAGAAAAACATGCGNAGATCACCGATCATTCCTTGTTGAACCGCCCAACGTCGGGCACGTTCGTGTCCGCCTAAACGGTAGTTTTCGGCTACGGACANAATCCGATCATTTCGTTCTGCTGCCTCCATGATNCGTTTGCCTGCACGCATAGTGATTCCGAGCGGCTTTTCGATTATTGCGTGCTTGCCGGCATCAAGGGCTTTGATTGCTAATGCGTGGTGTTCGCTATGAAGTGTGCAGATATCAACGCATTCGATTTCGGGATGATTATCCAGCATTTCGTCGACCGTATCGTAGGTTTTGGGTAAATCTCCCCCTTGCATTTCTTGTGCTTGTTGGGCACGNGTTTCTGCTGCACTGATATTCACATCNGCAGCAGNNACGATGTCGAATANCCGAAATTCCTTNTNCCATAATTCCTGGTAACCGCCCATATGAGCGCCAGAGATGCCACCACAACCGATTAATCCCACTTTTAATGGCTTGGCCATAACAAATTGCTCCTTNATTATAGTGTTAGGTTAATTTTTGANTCACTTGNGTACTGGTATCNTTTGAACTGACTTGCATGTCGATTTGCTGAGAATTAACATTTATAATCACAACATCCGAGCCAATTTTGCATCGAACCCTATCTCCAGTAATTGGTTGTTGATGCCATGAAACGCCCGCGTTTGAAGCATAGGCTGTGAGTGCGGCCGAAATTGCCTGACTTGTCGTTCCATGAGCCATCATTTCCTGTAATGCAGCTTCCATTGCTTGATTTACGCGTTGATTTAGTCGGTGTTGGTCGTTTTCCTGTTGCGTTGCGCCAACTTTGGATGTCTGGCTGAAGGCAAGGGAAATTAGAATTGTCATCAGCACNNCAAANGCNAAGGTTATGATCAGGACGGTTATTCTCAGGTCTTTTCGTCGTTCAACCTCTGCTGGTGAAAAGTCCTGNCTGTGGTGCGGATAAAAGGCATCGTGTGCCGTGACTTCTTGTGGCAACACCAACCATTTAAGAATAACNAGGACAATTAGGAAAGCACGCATTACCAATTAGAATTTTACATGTTTCTACNAAAACTTGAGTATAGCATGTCAGATGAGTTTTATCAACGGCATAGATNGAGTACTGTAACATGTTGNCAAAAGTTGGTGGAGTAATTAGTATGTTTTGTCTTGACAGGTANGCTGAGGATGCTAAAATCCCAATTGTGTTGTGTCAGGACAAATCTACCTTAGATTGTGAAATTCAACTGGAAATTTAATTAGGGAGGACCTTACTTGTGAAGCAACCCAATATTCTGGTGTTTTTGACCGATGATCATGGCCAGTGGGCTGCTGGTTGTTACGGGAACAGTGAAATTCAATCGCCGTCCATGGATTACTTGGCCAAAACGGGTGTCAGGATGGCACGCGCTTTTACTCCAACACCAGTTTGTTCACCNGCTAGAGCCAGTTTTTTTACTGGACGGTTGGCTTCGCAACACGGTATTCATGATTGGATCTTTGAGACAACGGAACCAGGTAGTCAACATCCGGGTTTAGTGGATCAGNNTAACATTGGGCATCTCCTTCAAAATGCTGGGTACCAAACGGGATTGATCGGAAAATGGCATTGCGGTNAAAGTTGGACCCCTCAATCCGGGTTTGATCGCTGGTTCAGTTATGGTGAACGGCAATATCCGCATAAAGGTGAGATTAAGTTCTCGGATCAAGGGGAAATCATTGATTATACTGGATTTCAAACTCGTGCGTTTACTGACAGGTCAATCGATTTCATCCGGGAACGGGATCAGACCCGACCATTCTTTTTGACTGTTGGGTATGTTGATACACATGGTCCTTTCAGCCAGCATCCTGAACGGCTGGTTGAATCCTACCGTGACTGTAGTTTTCAGGATATTCCAAACGAGACTTTTTCTCCCTGTCACGGTTCCATTAATGCTGGATGGCCTAAAGACCCAGATCAAAACCGGGAGCAACTGGCGCAATACTATGCGGCGGTGACTTTTATTGATCAACAAATGGGTCGAATTATCGATGAACTTGAGGGAACAGGAGATCTCGACAATACACTGGTTGTATATACAGCTGATCACGGTTTAATGACCGGTCATCATGGGCTGAATTCCAAAGGGAACGCTACTATCCCGCAGAATTTTATTGATACCTCCATTTTGGTGCCGTGCTTGTTTTCATGGAAAGACCAAATCCCGGCCGGACAAGTGCATAACCAGATGGTTGATCATTGCGATCTGTTTGCGACGCTACTAGATGCAGCAGATGCTGTTCCCGATGAGTCCAAGCGACAGGAGATTAACTCTCCCGGTGAATCGTATCTTCCAATGTTGAAAGGTGAAAACCAGGCGTGGCGTGACGCATATTTTGGCGAATATGGCAATGCCAGGGTTGTTCGGACAGACAATCGTAAATTTATTAAACGTTATCCGGGGCCAAACAGCCAATATCACCATGAATTCTACGATTTAGAGATTGATCCACGCGAACGTGAGAACCGTATCCACGACACCAGTTACGAAGACGAAATAAAAACCCTTTCCCAACGGTTGGATACGCATTTTGCCAAGTATGAACTTGCTGGTTGTTCAGGGAAGGAGATCAGCCTCGTCCCCAAGTGTAATCCCGGACATTCTCCTTGGGATAAATAGAGTGTTTTGTGGTAGTGTCAGGTATTGGGAGCAAGGCAGAAAAACAAGATACAAATTATATTATATTGAAGGTGTGTTTGGCTTATGGCATACAAGGAAATAGCAAACTCTAAACCGTTTATCATCAACAAGAATCTGGGTAGCGCTATGGTTCTGGAGTCGCAGGATTTTACTCAGACGAATGCCGATGGGCTTTCGGTAGTTGAACCTACTCAGAAACAGAAATACGATTTCGACCGTAATGGCTGGATTCTGATTCCCGGGATTCTGTCCGATCAGAACATCAGGGAAATGCGGGATTTTTGTTATCAGTTGCATCAAGATCCGGAAAGTGTACCGGAACATCAACGCTGTACCATCGGGGGGCCTTTACAAAAACTGACTGATCATCCGGTGGTGGTTGGTTTCATGAATGAATTTTTGGCTAATCCCGCCATTATGAGTCAGGATTGCTACGGGTTTCGGATGGAAACTACCCATTTGCTCTTTCGATCAGTTGAAGGAAATGTCCAAAGGAAATTCAATCCTCATAATGGAAACGGGTTGTTCCGTTTACCTGGCGATTCGCATTTTTATCGTTGCACACCAGGTAAAGCGTGGAGTGGGTTGACGCGTGTTGTTTGGGAACTCAACCCGGTAGAAGAGGGTCAAGGAGGGACTAAATTCATTACTGGGAGCCATAAATCGGCTTATCCTGCGCCTGAAACGGTACAGGATGCTAATTGCTCGTTGTGGGATACATATTCGTGTCCCGCGGGATCATTGATTATTTTCACTGAGTCAGTTACGCATAGCGGATCTCCATGGACAAATCGGGAGATCGACCGTGTACCGATTTTTAATTTGTATAATACCGTGGCCAGCAGATGGCATACCTGGGTACCTCACCCGAAACTGTTGGAGTCTATGCCTGCTAAACGTCAGACACTGTTTAGGGAACCTTATGCTGGAGGTAACGTTGTCAATGGTGATTTCAATGGCAGAACGTCACCATATGTTGAAGATAATTTGAGTGCCAGCGGCAATAATGAGATATGAAAATGAGTGTGAAGGGAAGTAACAATCAAGATCCGTATATAATCAACAAGAATTTGGGCGTTCCTCTACAAATTGAGTCCAGTGATTTACCTGGTAAAAATGCAGATGGTCA
>NZUQ01000067.1 GCA_002697225.1 Candidatus Poribacteria bacterium | reverse complement strand
TCGAATAATCGGTCATGAACCCGATCGGATATTTGTTACTAGCATACGGGATTTCGCGTCGTTGAAGGATGCTGATCACTGTGACGTTCAAATCGTGCACGTGCGGATCAAGTCGCAATCGTTCATCAGGATTGGCTTCTTTCTCACTGTAATGAAGATGTGTGTTTCCCGGGTACCAGTTTTGGGATGGTAAATCTATCCATCGTTTGAGGTTTAGTTCAACTTCTACTGCGCCTTTCTGTGGCATTGGTACCACATTTCGAAGAGGTTGATACTCGGTTCCTCGTTCAACGATAATGTCTGTGGCACCGCGTGGAACGTTGACAGTAAATTCTCCAGAACTATAGAAGAATGGATCCCCTGGACCGATTTTTAGCAGACTGTCCGACGGGTGTACAAACCGACCGTTACTTGATAAAACATGTACTTTGGCTTCAACTGAAGCCCCTGACATACCATCACGGATAATGCCCCGCAATATTCCCATAAGGTTCTCCTTTCATTTTGCGTAACGAAGTTTACGGAATGCTTCGTCTTCGATTTGTCGAATTCTACTGTAATTGATGTTAAGTTGGTGTCCGATTTATGCCATGTATCTGTCAATTGATTCTATCGCTATCTCTTCAGTAAGATGAGATGGAATTTTTCATCATTTTATTTAGCTTACAGATTTCTATGACTTGTATTTATAAGATTTTAGTACAATCCAAATCAAAACGCTAATATTGAAAGTCAATATCGTGTTGTTTAGAGCATTGTTGCATTGATGTTAGAGGATTAGTGATTCGGCTTTTGCCAGGAAATAAGTAATGAAGAAAGATGGTAGTATATATAAAATCAGNTGGTCNAATAAAAAATGAAATAGGATCTATTTGNGCTAATGTCAACCTAAANTTTAATGGGTGGNAAATAAATATAGATGATAGAANAANANACCGAAGAGGTGTTAACTNANCGAGTGTTTCAAGCTGGTGCTGCGACGGCCGATATTACACCACCGCTAGGGGAATTGGTAGTTGGTGGCTTNATACCCTTTCCAGCTACAGCNNTTCACGATCAGTTGCAGTCGCGTTGCCTAGTTCTCGACAATGGGCAGACGCAAATCGCTTTTGTGATCTGTGATAATCTTGGTATTTCACGAGAANTCTACGATAGNGCACGCTTAATAATTGCCCANGAAACGGAGTTNCCAGTTGAAAATATCCTGATGGCNGCCACNCATACCCATTCCGCTACCAGAGTTCAGACTGATAACTATCGCCCCCAAATCGTGCGNGGGATTGCTGATTCAGTTCGTCTCGCGGTGGACAATCTGAAACCAGCGCNAATTGGTTGGGGTAGGATNGACGAGCCATCAGAAGTCTTCAATCGACGTTGGCATGTTACTGATTCCAGTTTGTTGAAAAANCCCTTTGGTGGTATAGACCAAGTTCGAATGAATCCACCACGGAACCACGCGGCATTGATCGAACCAGCGGGACCCACTGATCCAGAAATTTCNTTCCTCAGCTTGCAGGCAACTAACGGTTGCCCAATTGCGTTACTAGCAAATTATTCGCTCCATTACGTTGGAGGTGTGAATAAAGGAGATGTTTCCGCCGATTATTTCGGCATCTTCTGNAACCGTATTGCTGAGTTACTCGGAGCAACGTCCACTCAACCATNGTTTGTGGGGATGTTGAGTAATGGTACCAGCGGAGATGTTAACAATATTNACTTTCGNGACAGTGGTGAAAAGTATGAACCATATGAAAAAATGAATCAGGTAGCGGAACTAGTAGCCAAACGTGTCAAAGAAGCACACGACCAGATTAAGCTTTACGATTGGGTTCCGNTAANCTCAGTTGTTCGCGAACTGAAATTGCAGTTCCTCAAGCCGGACGAAATAATGCAGAAATACATGGGCGAGGTTTTGGCNAAGNCAAAGACTTCTCCCCAATATCATCAATANGAGCGNNACTATGCCGAACGANTTCAGCGATTATTGNNNGGNCCGGATGAAGTTACGGTTCCTNTACAGGCGGTACGGGTTGGAGAAGTCGGCATTGCCGCAATTCCATTTGAGGTCTTTGCTGAAACCGGNCTAGAGATAAAAGATCGAACNCCGTTTACNCATGCATTCACCATCGAACTGGCCAATGACTATCACGGTTACCTACCCACACCAAACCAACATGAACTGGGTGGTTATGAAACATGGATGGGAACGAGCAAGGTACAGCTAGATGCTTCCGAGTTGATCAAACACATAATTCTCGACATGATGAATAACTTAAAGTAGAATGCGAGTGGATTGGTAAAACCTTGCTAACCCAGTGTAGTAAGCATATCTAATGTTACTTGATTTTGCAAAGGTTCCTCCTGTTCCCACCTCAGAAATTCGTGGATAATATAATCTGCCATCCGAGCGAGTTCATCATTCATTGAACCCGCAATATGTGATGTCAGAATCACATTTTCCATTGAGTAAAAAGGTGAAGTTAGTTCAGGAGGTTCTGGGAATGTGACATCAAGTAGAGCCGTCAGCGTCGGTCTCTCCTCTAATACTGAGATAAGATCCATTTCAACCACTGTCGCACCGCGACCAGTATTGATAAAGACAGCATTATCTTTCATGGAATTAAACAGGTGTTTGTNAAGCATATGGTGTGTTTCAGAATTGCTTGCTAGGTGGTTAGTTACAACGTCTGCTTGCTGAAATGCAGATGTTAGTGAGACCTTTTGCACATCGAGGGATCTTGCTTTATCATCCGGTAGAAACGGGTCAAAGACTATTATATTNAATCGAAACGGTTGAAGTAGCTTAAAGAGGTGGCTGCCAACGGCGCCCAATCCAAGGATAGCTACCGTAGCACCAAAGTTACCACGTCCTCGAAATGGNGTACTCNCGCGGCCTGTCGGTGTTGCACAATCCCTGAAATTACGGAAATATCCTTTGTTAGCTAATAGAATTTGCCCTAAGGAAAATTCGGCTACAGGAATTGCATTGGCGCGCCAAGCGCTGAAAACTTGTATGTTTTGTTCCAGCAGGTTACTGGCAAAATTCCGTACAGAGCCAGCGGCATAGAAAACGGCTTTTAGTTCTGGTAGTTGGCTGAGCACTTCATCACCTAGTTTAAACATTCCCCAAGTAGAAAAGATTACTTCAAGATCTCTCAATTGTTCCAAGTGAAAAGAGATGTTTTCCAGATTAATTATATGAGGATATAGGTTGGTAATTTTTGCAAGCTGTGNTNGGTGATCNCTATTATATACTTGGTTGANATCAGATGGGTTTTTGCTAAATATTGCCGCTTTTTTCATTCAGNNATTTTCCNNNATTTTATGATAAATCTAGTGGAACAAAATCAAGTTCCGCTAGGAGAGNAAAAGGNTATTAACTTAAAAAGAAATCNGTTATTTGGGAGCATACTTATACCAATTTTATCACGGATTGTTTCTATGAGCTATTAATGTGAAATCTATAGATATAGTAACAACCAATTTCCATAGTCATAGNAGAACTAACGGACAAGTAAATTGATGGAAATCAGGATATAATCAACTACAATTTGACTGTTTAAAACTTCGTTTTTGTTTGACAATATGATTGTATCACCGGATAATTTCAGTATGGAAACGAGCCATCCATCTTTCCCTAAGCNTACTGTTGCAGTTGGTGGTATGACTTGCGCTGTTTGTGTCAGTCGTGTTGAGAAGGCAATCCATGCAGTTGAAGGTGTATCATCCGCTGTAGTTAATTATGGAACCGAACAAGCTACTATAGAATTTGATCCATCAGTNGTTGAACTGAATACTATCAANCAGGCTATCGTTGNTGCCGGTTATAAACCCATGGATCTGGCAGAGGTCCGCCAAGNACAGCTTGANGNGAAAGAAGCAGCTCATCGTCAGGAATTGAAANANCTCCGGCGNAAAATTGTGGCAGGTATTTTCGTNTCAGCGATTGCCATGTCGGCNATGTTTTTTGGAGAACAAACCCCAAACACAATTCGAACAAAATTGGTCGTTCTATTACTAATTACAACTCCAATTCAATTTTGGGCTGGATGGCAGTTCCACCGGGGGGCCGTTGCTTCCTTATGGCATCTCTTTGCAGATATGAATGTACTGATTAGTATCGGAACTTTTGCTGCCTACATTTATAGCTTAATAACGACACTCACGGCGTTTTTTGTAGTTCAACCAAGTCCAGTCAACTATTACGAAACCTCTGCCATGATTATTACTTTGGTCTTAATTGGTAAATTTCTTGAAGAACGAGCAAAAGGCCAAACTTCTGAAGCCATTAGAAAACTGATTAGACTTCAGCCGATGACAGCACAGTTGATCCAAGACGGTCAACTGGTTGAAGTCCAGATAGACCAAGTTAAAATTGGGGATCAGATTATCGTTCGTCCCGGTGAAGGTATCCCGATAGACGGAGTTATTATTGAAGGTCAATCCAGTGTTGACGAATCAATGATTACTGGCGAAAGCATGCAGGTTCAGAAAGGAATCGGCAGTCAGGTCATTGGAGGTACAATCAATGGCGCTGGTAGTTTTACTTTAGAAGTAACACGGGTTGGACCCGACACGACATTGGCTCAGATTATTCAGCGTGTTGAAGAAGCACAGGGATCTAAAGCCCCGATTCAAAAACTCGCAGATCGTATCGCAGGTATTTTTGTTCCGGTTGTTATCAGTGTTGCTGTAATGACCTTTATTTCGTGGATGATAGTCAACCCCAACGATATCTCAATGGCTCTTAGCAATTTNATCGCGGTGATGATTATTGCCTGTCCCTGTACATTAGGGTTGGCAACACCAACTGCCATTGTGGTTGCAACTGGTCGTGGTGCCGAATTAGGAATTCTCATCAAGGATGGCGAATCACTTGAACTCGCACATCAAATTGAAACCATTATCTTGGATAAAACAGGTACAATCACGGAAGGAAAACCCTCAGTTACCGATCTTGTTGTTGTAAACAATTTTTCTGAGGATCAATTNCTGGTNATCAGTGCTTCCGTAGAGNCGAAATCTGAACATCCTTTGGGACAAGCAATCANAACTGCCTGTCAAAAAAGAGGTTTAGAGATTAATCTGGATGCCGTCAACAATTTTGAGGTCATTGTTGGTTTCGGTATAACGGCAANTTTCAACGGTCGTGTCGTGCACATTGGGAGCCGTCGGCTGATGGAAAAAAGTGGCATAAAGAATTTGCTTGGGCAGGATGTTGATAATGAAACTCGTTTTGCCAATCAGAACAAAACAATTGTCTGGATTGCTATAGACCGAAAATTGGCAGGCATTATAGCAATTNCTGATCCTATTAGGCCAACGTCCAAAAGAGCAGTTGAGGCTCTTCAACGTTCCAATATTGAGATATACATGATGACAGGTGACAACCCGCTGACGGCAAAGTCGGTTGCTGAATCGGTGGGGATTGATCACTATATTGCTCAGGTATTACCTGGAGAGAAGGATATGCAGGTTCAAATATTGCAACAGGAAGGGAAAATTGTTGCTGTTGTTGGTGATGGGATTAATGATGCACCNGCTCTGGCTCGTGCCGACGTCGGAATTGCNATTGGTTCGGGAAGTGATATTGCAATTGAAGCAGCAGATATTACTTTGGTAAATAGTGATCTGNCTGATGTGGNCTCCGCTCTNCNGTTGAGTCGAAAAACNTTCCGTACNATCAAGTGGAACCTCTTCTGGGCATTTTTCTATAATATTCTTGGAATACCAATCGCAGCAGGGTTGTTATTTCCTGTGTTAGGGGAAGGTTTTCTGTTGAATCCGATGATTGCTGCCGCGATTATGTCGTTCAGTTCTGTCTTGGTGGTAACTAACTCTTTGAGGCTCAAGACGGCAAAATTGTCTTGAAGTAACTGGAGGTGATAGGTGAGCGAAATACAAGATTTTTCTCAGTTGCAGCAACGACATGTCATGCAGTCTTGGAGCACACAGGAAAACTACAAACCCATTCCGGTTCAGTCAACAGAAGGNTGTTGGATTNATACCACAGATGGTAGAAAGATCTTTGACTTAAGAAGCGCTCATGAATGTATCAACNTCGGCTTTCGACATCCAAAAGTTCTGCANACTATGCGAGAGCAGATGGAAAAAGTCGTTTANCTGACTGATGATTTTTCAACGGAACCTACAGCCAAATTAGCTCNNAAATTAGCAGAAATTTCACCTGGATCCATCAATAAACGTGTTTGGTTTGCACAGAGTGGAGCAGCAGCAGTTGAAGGTGCTATTAAAGGCGCAAGGCTGTACAAATACAACCAGATAATGANGGGAGGATTCATNCCTGAAACTGAGAATCATTCCTATCCTTATCCNTATAAAATTATTTCGCGTTACCGCTCTTGGCATGGAGCTACTACCGCTGCCGNGTCAGTTAGCGGGGACCCCAGGCGTTGGTTTCANGAGCCGTTTGTTATGCCTGGCGTTGTTTTTGGGCCGGACTCTTATTGTTACCGATGCNCATTGGGTCTAGATCGCAACGATTGNGGTATTGCTTGCGCCAATTATATTGATCAAATGATCGAGTTTGAAGGTGGATCGGACAAGGTAGCAGCAATGATTGTTGAACCGATAGTTGGGTCAAACGGTATTATCCCTCCACCAGCTGAATATTTACCTCTCCTCCGTCAGATTTGTGATAAGTGGGACATTCTGTTAATTGTTGACGAAACGATGACAGGATTTGGTCGAACTGGAGAGATGTTTGCTGCCAATCATTATGACGTTGTGCCGGATATCATTGTGGTCGGAAAAGCTCTGGGGAGCTACTGTCCATTGACAGCAGTGATTTTCAGTGAAAAAGTCACCCAGATTTTTGATAAGAATCTTTTTGGTCATGGACAAAGCTATTCCGGTCATGCACTAGCATGTGCCACTGCTCTNAGGACTATAGAAGTATTAGAGGAAGAGAATCTAATNCGGCATTCCCAAGAATTAGGTGAATATTTGGGNCAGCGATTGACCGAGATAGCCAAACGGCACAAATCGGTTGGTAATGTACGAGGTCTCGGTCTGTTTTGGACNGTAGAACTGGTAAAAAACCGACAGACAAAGGAACCTTTCCGTCGTTTCACCGAGAAGTATAAAGAGACTGTTGTTACCAAGATCGCTCAATACCTGCTGGAGGAGCGAAGCATCTATATACCGAGTGATAAGTTCGGCATCTGGATCGTTCCACCATTGGTTGTAACCAAAGAGGAGATTGATTTTCTGTTGGAGGCTATTGATGATGCTTTGGTCATTGCTGATCGNGAATCAACAGAACCCTAAGACCTAAAACTAACTTGAGTTGCGATCAACATACATNAAACGTTTTGTTCTTGTTCGGCTTTGGGCTTGATGGATTGATTTGTCCATGCTAAAATGCCGACATTCNGATGACCTTTAGAATTTGGGAGAATGATCTTATGGAAGACCTTCGCGTTGGGTTCCTTGGGGCTGGAGGGTTCGCAACTCATACCATATATCCAGCTTTGCATTTTGCACCTCTGGTATTGAAAGCAGTCTGCGATATGGATGGAGAAAAGGCTAATCGTAACGCCAGGAAGTTTGGAGGTGGTGCAAACGTTTATACCGATCGGCACCAGATGTACCAGAACGAAGATTTGGAAGCGATTGTGATTTCCATGGGGCCCGAGTCACGATTACCGTTCGTGATTGAAGCGCTAGAGGCAGGTTATCACGTCTTTACACCCAAACCTCCGGCGGCTTCGCTTGAAGCCACTATTGAACTGGCAGATGTTGCCAAGGCTAATAATAGAAAGTTGATGATTAATTTTCAACGTCGCTTTAGTATAGGTGTTCGTTCGGCTATAGAGATTATGACTCAGGATTCATTTGGTCAGATCTCACAAATTTTCTGTTCTTTCTGCAGCGGAGCCTATGGCACAGCCCAGATATATCTACTTGACTTTGCTATCCACCATTTTGATCTTATTCGGCATATTGGTGGTGAAGTNAAAACGGTATCGACTTTTCACAANGAAATCGATGGTCAAGGCAGTTTTGCCGTTTCAGTTGAATTTGAAAGTGGTGCTGTAGGAACTATGCAGCTAAACAGCCAGAGACTCTGGGGACGTAATTATGATCGGATTGAGATCACGGGACAAGGACAATACATTGTCTTGGATGGACTCTGGACAATTCAACACTACGCAGGAGACCAAAATACATTTACGGATAATTTTTCCGATCAGCGGAACGGAGAGTTGACTGGTGACGGTTTGAGTCTAACTGAATTTGTACATGCTATCCGCGAAGATCGGGAACCAGTTGCAAGTATCGATGATTGTATTGGTACTATGAGACTTTATGACGCTGTACTCCAAACCCAGCAGGGAGGTACAACTATAGTATCTCTAGATCAATGAGGAGGAAATCATGTCGGATATTCAACTGAGACCTGAAAAGAAAGGAAATCTTCGTTTGAACCTCAGGTCAAGGGTTCAACCTTTTAAAGGCCGCGATGAATGGGAAGAGATCGTTGTGCAAAGAGAACTTCCAACGTCTCGAACAGCTATTTTACTATGTGATATGTGGAACACCCACTGGTGTTATGGAGCTGCACAGAGATGTGAGGTTCTTTGTATTAAAGCCAATCCAATTGTAGCAGAAGCCAGGAAAAATGGTGTGCAGATCATCCACGCACCTTCTGATTGCATGGATTTCTATGGTGAAACTCCGCAACGTCAACGGATGATTGAGGCTCCGCTGGTCGAGATGCCTGAACCAAAAGAATTGCCTGATCCTCCATTACCCATCGATGACTCTGATGGTGGGTGTGACACTGAAAGGACACCAGACTTTACCGGATGGACACGGCAGCATGCAGCTATTAAAATTAGTGATTATGATGGGGTTTCTGATAACGGTCAGGAAGTCTACAACCTGATGCAGCAAATTGGAATCGAAAATTTGATTATTATGGGTGTTCATACCAACATGTGTGTACTGGGTAGGTCTTTCGCAATCAAGGCGATGACTCGAATCGGAATTCACTGTGTGCTGGTTAGAGATCTAACCGATGCTATGTATAATCCGGAGAAGCATCCCTATGTAACGCACGATGAAGGAACGGAACAAGTGATCCAGCATATTGAAAAATACTGGTGTCCATCAGTGCTAAGCCAAGACCTGGCAACAGTATATGACTGAAGTTTTCCTGCCGATTGTCCTAACTTAACTAATAACTGATCGAAGTTAAGTCCCCGGTCAACCATAATGGCTAGATTCAAAATCATTTATCCTTCTGTAATTGGGTTCTGGTTTTACTCGCAAAGGAGAAGATGAGATTGTTTATGAAAGGGAAATCGTAATATATCAGATGACTTAAATTATCTATGTTGAACTTAAAGAGATCTCATTTAAGAGCGATCCTGATCGGATCGCAGTCGTTCTTCAAGCCGATTAATATAACGGTGGGCGGAGGAAAAGATAAGATCCAAAGTGCCGATATCCCTGCTCTCCAGCCCCGTCCTTGAGAAAACCCTCCTGACAGAACGCATCAAGTATTTCCAATCTCCGTTTCGAGGTTTGACGTCAACGCGTTCTACAAGAGCCAGTAAACGTTGATAGAATCTCTCAACTTCATCGATTTTGGCGTTTTGTAATCCCACTGGTTCAACCGTATTCTCTAAGCTTTCCAAAAAAATTTCGTAAACAAAAATCTGGACTGCTTGCGCTAGATTTAGTGATGGATTTTTCATCGCCATGGGGATGCTGGCNGTCAAGTGGCATCGACTTACATGTTCGGTTGACAATCCGAAATCTTCNCGCCCGAAAAGAATCGCTACTTGTTGATCCTGGGAGAACTTGGCGATTTCTTTAGCGGCGTCTCTGGCTGTTGCCGGCCGGGCCAATTTTTCTTTGCGACGACGATGTGTTGTACCAACTAAAAACTGGATTCCTTTCAGTGCTGTATCAAGGCATTCCACGATATGACAATTTCGGATTATATCCGTAGCTCCATGTGACATATACCATGTTTCCCTGCAATCGAGAAATGGTTTGGGGTTAACCAGATAAAGTTGTGACAAGCCCATCCCTTTGATGGATCGGGCGGTAGCTCCGATGTTAAGTGGGCCCTGTGGTTCAAACAAAATGATACGAATATTATCTAGATTTGAAGGGATATTGGCATCTATCGCACGATGATAATCCTTCAAATTAGCCTCGTTATTTGCCATATATAAGTTATCTTTGTTGACGTTTTTTTAATTGATTGATTAGATCGGATAACACTGGCAAATCTGGATGATTTGGTTCAAGGTCCATAACAATTTTTCCTTCGATGATGGCAGCGTCGATCATCCCATTGTTATAGTATGCCCAACCAAGTCCAGCATGAGCCATAACTGAGTTTGGATTTACTTCGATTGCCAGTTGAAATTGTTCAATTGCTTGCTGATAGCGTTTTTGTTGTAGAAAGATGTTTCCTTGGTCTAGGTAGGAATAGGAATGCTGGTCAAAGGAATTAAGCGGTTGGTTTTTCTGAATCGTTCCACATCCAACCAAAACGATGAAGAGAGAAGAAATGGCCAATCCAAACATTTTGTCATTTACGTTAAGATGTGTATCCAAGGTCTTTAAGTTTTCTATCACTTCGACGCCAATCCTCCTTCACTAAAACACGCAATTCAAGGAAGACAGGCGAATTAACAAATCCCTCGATTTCGACACGTGCCAACCGTCCGATACGTTTAATCATCTCACCTCGCTTACCAACCAAAATTCCTCTTTGGGATTTTCTTTCAACGTAGACAATAGCGCTGATAAACATCTTGCCGTTTTTCCGCTCCTTGAATTGTTCAATAACGACACTTGTTGAGTANGGAATTTCTTTTGATGTCTCAAGGAAAATTTTTTCACGAACGGTTTCTGCCACGAAGAATCGTTCAGGTAAATCGCTTATCTGATCTTCCGGGAAATATTGGGGGCCTANNGGCAAATAATCAACGACTAGCTTCCTCAATTCTGAGATTCCTTCACTCAGTTTGGCGGAAATAGGCATAATCTCAATGAATGGAAATTTTTGACTATATTCTTGGATGATCGGTAGGAGTGAATCTTTTGGAATCAGATCAATTTTATTGATGATCAGAATCGTTTTAAGATCTATTTTAGAAATTCTTTCAAGGATTTGTAGTTCTATTTGGGATCTGCGTTGGCTGACATCAACAAAGTACAAGGCGAGATCCGCATCTTCTGCAGCGGCGTAGGCTGTTTTTACCATCCAATCATGTAAACGATATTTGGGGTCTAAAATGCCAGGTGTGTCAAGAAAAATGATCTGGTAGGTTTCAGTTGTTACGACACCACGAACTTGGGTTCTTGTGGTCTGGGGTTTGGGAGTGACAATAGCAATTTTTTCCCCCATGACTGCGTTCAGGAACGTAGATTTCCCGACGTTTGGCTCACCGATGATACTAACATAGCCGGACTTGAATTTTTTCTGTATGTCCATCAGTTATAGGGGNAGATGAACGGTTTTGCCTGCTTTGCTCGATTGGTAAATTGCCAAAATGATCTCAACTGCCTTTCTGCCTTCGCGCCCATCAACGAGATGAGGTATATTATTTTCGATTGACTGGATAAGATTTATCATCTGCCGACGGTGATTATCATTATTAATCGCACGAGGATCGGAGGCTCCGCCACCACCCGATTTTTTTTCAGTGAATTGCTGNTTAATTTCGGCATCTTCTGGTTCTTCTTCTTCGAATTCCCACGTNATAATATCTTCCTCTTCTAACACAATTGTTCCTTTTGTGCCAGAGAATTCAAATTTTTTTAAAGAACCTGGATATACTGCCGTCGTACCCTCAACTACCCCAAGTGCACCATTTTTAAATCGCAAAGCAGCAACGGCAACATCTTCTACATCAATTCGTTTATGTGCGAGAGTGTCGGTAAAAGCTTGTATCGATTCTACAGGACCCATCACATATTGCAGGAAATCAATTGCATGTATTGATTGATTCATCAGTGCGCCACCGCCGTCAAGTTCCATGGTGCCGCGCCAGTCACCACTGTCGTAGTAGTCCTGCGACCGATACCATTTAACATATGCGTCACCAAGTGTTAGCTGCCCAAGCCTACCGCTAGAAACTGTATCTTTTACCAGTTGGCTGGCATCACTGAAACGGGAGTTAAATATGGCGCATAACCGAACATTTGCTTTTTCACAGGATTCGATAATAGCGTCACACCGTTCTAATGTGATCTCAAGAGGTTTTTCAATAATCACATGCTTACCAGCTTCTGCGGCAGCCACAGCGGGTTCCATGTGTGCCCCGCTCGGTGTACAAATGCAAACAATGTCAATATCATCGCGATTCAGCATCTCATTGTAATCAGAGTAAGCCTGAATGCTGTATCGGTCAACTAGGCGCTGTGAGTTTTCTGCCTTTCGCGAACTTACAGCAACGAGCTTACCGTTTTTGATATCCGCAATAGCTGCTGAATGGAAGTCAGAAATCATTCCACAACCGATAATACCGAAACCGTAAGTTTTCATAATTCCCTTTCATGCATTTCTTGTATCTCTGATGCCATCAGCTGGCAAAAATATACCCAAGGCAAAAACCTAATCCAATAATTGCGACAGCTGAAAGCGCAATAGCCAAATAGGATTTCCAAGTTAACTCGTTTGAAACAGGCATTTCTGTTGATTCCGAAGGTTGGGAGGGTGAGATGATTTCCTCATTCCAATCAGCACCTTGCACGTTAGTAGTCAAATCTGAATTGGTTTGTTTCTCGGTCAAAGATTCTTGTGTTGTTTGCGAGGAAGATCGATTGGAACGAGGACGACGTGCAGGACGGTCTCCATCCCACATTTCGCGCCTCTGACCTCGGATTTTTTCTTTCAGTATCTTTTTTTCGTCGTCGTTCAGTGACATCAAATATGCTCCTACAGAAGGATATCATACCCAACTGGAATGCTCAACGCAAAATAATCTCTGTGCCAATTCCTGTGGAGGTGAAGATCTCCAACAAGATAGTGTGTGGGAGTCGCCCATCAATAATATGAGTTTTGGTAACACCAGCCTTGAGGGCAGTCACACAAGCTCCCACTTTTGGGAGCATACCCGACTTAATCACGTCGTCTGCAACCAACTTGTCGATCTCATCTGTCATAATAGAGGGAATTAATGTAGTCTGATCTTCTAGATCACGCATAATACCAAGTTGATCTGTCAACAAAATAAGCTTNTCTGCTTTTAGTGCGGCGGCCATTTCACCTGCCATNGTATCAGCATTGATGTTATAAGTAGCACCATTNTCACCTACACCATTCGGGGCGACGACCGGAATATAATTTGCGTCCAGCAATGTGGTAATGACTTCTGGTTTGACTCGGATTATTTCACCGACATATCCTAGATCAATTGCAATTGGGTTTCCTAGTTCGTCTGTGAGCTCATGCTTTTTCGCTTGAATCATGTTACCATCCTTGCCACATAAGCCTACTGCTTGACCACCGAGTTGGTTAATTAGCTGTACGATTCCTTTATTAATTGAACCTGCCAATACCATTTCAGCAATTTCTACTGTTTCGTCATCGGTGACACGAAGGCCTTGAACGAATTCAGGTTCCTTNCCCATTCTTGACATGATCTCACTGATCTTTTTCCCCCCGCCATGGACAATTACTGGCTTAATTCCAATGAACTTCATCAAAACGATGTCTTGAATCACGTTCTGTTTCAAGACATTGTTTTCCATTGCTGATCCACCATATTTAATTACCACAATCTTGTCAGAGAATTGGCGAATGTAAGGTAGCGCCTCGATCAATACATCGGCTTTCTTAATCAGTTCGTTCATCAATTTTCGTCCTAGAATCCTATTCTCTCTTGTCTGCTTGACGGTTCGATAAAAAGTGGATATAATCTCGGATTATGGATCATATCTATTTGGATCACAACGCCACAACACCGCTTCACCCACAGGTTCTAGAAGCCATGATGCCATATCTAACAGACCAATTTGGCAATGGATCAAGTATCCATTTCTATGGNCGCCAAGTTCGNAGCGCGGTTGACAAAGCGCGTGAGCAAGTCGCGAGTTTAATTGGGGCTAAGAGTCCCAGTGAAGTTGTCTTCACCAGTGGAGGAACTGAGTCAGACAATCATGCTATTAAAGGTANTGCACTGCGACAGANAAATGCGCCTNGTAATCACATCATTACAACTTCAATCGAGCACAGCGCAGTCCTACATACTTGTGAATATTTGGAAAAGCATGGATTTGAAATTACCTACTTACCAGTTGACCGACATGGACTAATTTCTCTCGATCAATTCCGAGAGACAATCCAAGAGGATACTATACTGATTTCTATCATGTATGTCAATAATGAAATAGGTGCAATCCAGTCTATGACTAATATTTNCAGTATCGCTCAGGATCATAATATTCCTGTTCATACAGATGCAGTGCAGGCAATTGGTAAAATTCCAGTTGATGTGGAAGATCTCGGTGTTAATCTACTTTCACTTTCTGCACATAAATTTTANGGTCCAAANGGTGTTGGNGCTAACTATGTACGNCAGCGTACTCGGTTGGATAATTTTGTTCATGGGGGTGCACAGGAAAGGAATCGTCGTGCAGGTACTGAGAACGTTGCCGCCATAGTTGGAATGGGTGAAGCTGCGGAGATTGCCAAGCGCGATCTCCAGGAAAATAGTGACAGAATCACTAAACTTACTAATCGGTTGAGAAACGGACTGAAAGAAAAAATCGAAAATATTCGCGAAAATGGTCATTCTGAACACACGGACCCAGGTACATTAAGTATTTCGGTTAAATCTGTAAGTGGAGAGATGTTGCTAATGCGACTTGATATGGAAGGTATTTGTGCTTCGAGTGGTTCCGCCTGTGCCTCGGGTTCAGTTGAGCCATCGCATGTCTTGGCACAGCTAGGTCTTCCTCCAGAGGTGGCACAAAGTACTGTTAGATTCTCAGTGGGCAGTACCAATACAGAAGAGCAGATTGATAAGACCATACGAAAAGTCACTGAGATTGTTGCTCAGATGCGATCAGTTCAGGATTCCTCGTGGGTTTGATAGACGGTATTTAATTAGATGGATTACCAAATTGGGATTGATCAAGCTTATACACGATTAGATCAATTTATTACATTGGTTTTTGACTCAGTTTCAAGGTCCCAGGTAAAGAAACTGATTAGTAAAAATCAAGTTACCGTTAACGGAAAATCCTGTAAACCTGCCTATAAACTTCAGATTAGTGATTGGGTTCATGTGGACATTTCGGATGCATTTGATAATTTAAGCATCCAACCGGAATGTGTAGAGTTTGGTGTTATTCATGAAGATACCGAGATTCTGGTCGTTGATAAGCCGACTAACTTGATTACGCATCCAGCGCCTGGGGTGAGTTCGGGGACTCTCGTTAACGGTCTCTTGAAACGTTATGGAAACCGGATTCGTACACTTGATCGAAATGGTATTGTCCACCGACTTGATAAGAATACCACTGGTGTTATGGTAGTTGCTAAAACAACTAGCGCTGTGCAGCATTTGTCTGGACAATTTAAGGAGCATACAACAAGCCGGAAGTATATTGCCTTGGTCTGCGGAACGCCAAAACATCAGAGTGCAACTATAGATACCCAGGTCCACCGCAGTCGTCAAAACTGGCGTAAGATGACGGTTACTGAGGGAAGCGGACGCCGGGCCATAACTCACTATCACGTCTTGGAAAGTTTTGATCGGTTTTCTCTGGTAGATCTTACACTTGATACAGGTAGGACACACCAGATTCGTTTACATCTCAGTCATATTGGGCATCCTATTGTTGGTGATCCTGTTTATGGGGGTGGGGACAAACGGGCACTTAATGATGCTTCTAGTTCATTAGTAAGGCAATCATTCCTTAATTTGGGCCGTCAAGCGCTTCATGCTCGAAGTCTTGAGTTTGAACATCCTTTAATTCGAGAGCGTGTTGCCTATTGTTCGCCACTTCCCACAGATATTCAATCTGCGATTATGACTTTGTCAAATCCATCCGATTTCGCTTGAACCCTGAGGTGTTTTTTGATATAGTATTCTAGGTCTTGATGGGTAGATGCGGAGATATAATAAATGAAATTTGAGAAGTTTGGCATTATAGTTTATATTTTGGCCTTTATTCTGGGATGTGGCGTTTCCAACTATGATCGTGGTGTGTCTTTTTTGGGACAGGAAGAATTTGACACAGCGATTCCATATTTTGAAGCAGCGATCGATAGCGGTGTTAATATTGCGGATGCCCATCGCGAATTAGGCATAACTTACTATAAGAAAGAAATGGCACAGCAAGCCGCAAATCACTTACGAATCGCTACGAAAAATGGTAGGAAGGATAGTCGTGCAGCATTTTTTCTGGCTGTTGCTCTTGAGGAGAATGGGGATTTTGATGAAGCATTAGACGCATACCGGAAATTTATAAAGCTGAATAGTTCTCAGTCAATTGGACAAGATATCAGGTCCCGCATTGTTTTGGTCAAAGGTAAGAAGGATAATCAGTTTGTACAAGAGGCTGTTACAGGAGAACTTGGGGCGAATTCAGGTAAGACTTTGGATAATCGAATTGTTGCCCATTATCTTGAAATTACACCAGGGAGTGCGGATCCTGTTGCCCTTCAAAAGTCACTGACTAGTTTGCTGATATCCGATTTAGCCAAAGTCGATCAGGTTGATGTTGTCAGACGTAGTTTACTACAGAAGTTGATCAATATGATCGACCTGGATCAGGATGCCGTCTTAAATACTAAAAATATTAAACGAATCGGTCATCTTCTTCGTGCAAAGCATGTTATTTCAGGTAAAATTGAAGAATCTAGTGACGGAGCTTTTCGCTTAAATCTTTTTCTAAACAAAATTGACTCAAACGAAGTACAGCAGATCAGTACACCGGAAGAGGAAAAGAACGACCTGTTCGAGCTCCAGAAAACTTTGGTTTTTAGTATTCTCGAGTCACTTAATATCCAACCAGTAGGTGCCCTCAAAAAAGCTTTGCTAAAGAGGGAAACTGAAAGTATGTCTGCGCTGATATTATTTGGGCAAGGACTAGACAGTGTAGATCGTAATGACTATGCAACAGCTGTAAAGCTGTTACGAGATGCTTTAAGCGAAGATCCAGATTTTGAATTGGCTAAAAAGGTTTTAAATGAAGCGGAAGCGCTTGAAGTTGCTAGAGGCCAAGATTTATCACTCATTGAAACTAACGTTGTGCGTCGGATTAAGTCACAGTCAGCTATCCACGACCGTTTTGCTCACATGGATAGCGCTTTAACGCGCGAATTTGCTCCGCCAACAGCAGCTGATGCAACGCTTGAAGGCGATGCCCCACCACCTGAAACANCCATTACCATTATAGTAAAACAGTAGGTTCAGGNAAGTTTGATGAAATTCTTTCGATATATTCTCTTTAGTTCGNTCATATGCTGTTTATCTAGTGGACATCTCCGAGTTCTTGCGGATACTGTTCAGCCAATAGCCACAAAAGATCGCAGTTTCGCAATATATTCAATTCCGCACCTTCAGAACTGGAGTGTTACCAACCANGTTGACAAAACCCAAACGCGTTTAANGCANATATCTATTCCNTGGACAGCTCAGTTACAGNTATCNAATCGAACTGGTATGGTGTTAACACAATCGAATGCGATTTCGGAATTCAATTTAGATAAACTGGATGATCAAGGAAAATCTGGACATACCCTTCAGGGTATGGGAGATATGCGGCTAAAGATCAAACACCAATTATTTGATAATTTGATGTTGATCGCTGGTACTAACTTCCCAGCGGGGAAAACTGGTGTAGATCCAGAAGCTGATGAGGACGAAGTTTTAAAGCATCTATTCGATGATACTCTCGATTTTCAAACCGGGCGTCTTGGTGAAGGTTGGGCCTTTGACATTGGAACTGCTTATGCTCGTCAATTAGCTGGTATCACTTTTGGGATTGGAGCAAATTATCTATATAAAAACATGTATTTGCGCCAGTTGTTGAATGATCCGACAAGGAAAGTAAACTATAATCCCGGTACAGACATCAGCTTCACTAGTGGTTTCAGTGCAGGGTCGGTTCTTCAATTCCGCTCGGATTTTACCTATATTATTCATACGAGACAAACAATTCATGGTACCGGGGTTTTTGATAAAGAGAAGAACTATTTTGAACAAGGTCCGGATCTGCTCATTGACGGTGGGATTGCGTACAAACGACAACGTTTGAAACTAGATCTTTTTGGACAACTACTAGATCGAGAAGCTAGTAGCCGTCCCGATGCAAGTAAGAGTAATAGACTTGAAATTGTTGATGGGAACCAAAACAACCGGAGAATCTACGCACTTCGCATTACGTACCAAACGGGTGGACGCAGCACAATTTCCGCAACAGTCGAAGATAAGCTTCTTGAGGATCAGAATCAGGAACGGGTTGCCAGTATTCTGAGTTATTACTTGGATTCTCATTTTCAACTTGCAAGTCCTATTGGCTTGACACTTGGCCTGAAAATATCCAATGGCAAAATGGATGAGGGGCAGACACGACTTTCTGGTTATGGATGTTATGCTGCTTTAACCACTGGATTCTGAAACCAGACATTCCTTTAGCACCTGTGGTTAGTGCAATTTCTAAGCAGTATTCTGGTGAAGGTACCTCTCGAGGAGTTGGGATGTCCCCCTTCCTACTCAACAGTACAAGGCACAATGATCGAGTCCACCATACCATGTAGGATCTTTTTGTCATCTGGACAGACTGTCGCTTGAATGCCGGCAAGCCGAACTTTGTCCTGGACGACAAAATAGTAAGGTCTCAGTAAGGCTCGACCTTTCATCTGGCGGATATCGCAGCTGTTAAAGTCGTAATATGGCATTACGATTCGCTTGGATTTGTGAAATTCCTGTAAGATATGCGGTGTCTCTTCGAAACTGCTGAGAGCTTGTTCAACAGCCTTTTCCCAATCTTCGGTAGCCATGTCATGGCCGATTGCCACGCCTTTGCTGCCCCAAGCAAGTGAAGAAAATCCTGACGGTTTGATTACTAGTTCGCGCTGCTTTTGCGTAACTGTAATTAATTGTCGGAAATCGGTAATAGGGGTTTCATCTAGACTTAAGCCGGGGATAATCGCGTGCGGAGGTAATTCACTGGGATCGATAATCCAAGTGCTTGGAATAATTTCTGATAGTAGCCGATGGGTATCTTCGCCTAATTCGCGTTTCCAAAATGATTGGAGCGCCGGGTGATGAAACAGGGCAAACAAGAGCTTTTCTTCCAAATATGCTTTTGGGGGTGGAGTTATAATAACGTTTCGTTTCTTCGCTGCATACAAAATTAGTTCGGATTTTGGAATGTTTTTTAGATCGAAAAGTTCGAAAAACCGATAGACAATGTCAACTTGAATGTCCCCTTCGTCCTCATCTAGAAAAAGCCCAGTTTCAGTGAAGATAATATCACGAGGATGGACGGTTCGAGCGTATAATCCAAGGCGATTTAGTTCGGAGGCTAACCAATACATCTCTTGTCGGTAGTCCTCGGCTTCATCTGAAACAATGATAGCAAGTACTGGCTGGTCTTTTTTTGATAGTGAACGAACCATTTCGGCGAACCCGGTCGCCATACCATTTGATCCTCCTGAAATTTCACAACCGAGTTCTGAATATTGGATACTCAGACCACCTGTAAAACCTATACCACCTGGAATCGAATCAAGTTCACTAATTACCATGCCATTTTCAGTTGGCAGGATATCAGGGCGTATTACCTGTGGTAATTGACTTTTGAACCGGCGCATCCTCCCAAATTCAATGACTGTTTCCGGTTTTCCCTTATCTAGGTAATCTGAAATCCATTTAGGCTGAATTCCTCTAGTACTTTGTGAATAAAGTAAATTACATACTTTATAAAATTTCAGTAAATGCGTACCTAAATTTTCCAACCAAACAAGATCTTCTGCAGATATAGGAAAGGGAACAGGTGAGATTCTCCATGGAACCTTGCTGTTGGGATGTACTTCACGTCGCTCTCCGGTATAGAGACCACCATCAGGAATGTTTTCGTTGATTCGTAAACATCTATCTTGAAGGTTCACCAAGACTCCTTTCTACGGGCCTATAGTTTAATTTGCTTGGCGAAAGTGACATTATCAAGTTCGGAAATTTCTTGCATAACTTTAGCTGAAATGCTTGCCCCTATATTAATTAACATAAGTGCTAGCGAACCGATTTGTTTTCTTCCACATGTCATATCAGCAATGTTGATTTGGTGTTTCCCCAAAACTGTACCGATCCGGCCGATCATTCCCGGTATATCTAGATTGTAAATCAGAATAATATGCCCTTCCAGCTTAGCATTGAGATAAAGGTCGTCAACTCTCACAATCCGTGTGTCATTTTTTCCAAATGATGTTCCTTCAACCAATTGTTCCATCTTATCTGTAACAACTGTGACAGTAATTGAGTTTGAGAAGTTATCATCTGTCAATTTTTTGGTTTCGCTGACTTGGATTCCACGTTGGCGAATGAAAAACGATGCGTTAACGTAATTTATATTTGCATGGAGAGCGGGTTTAAGAAGGCCTGCCTGACAAGCGGCACTAAGTAAATTCACATCTCCTTTAAAAATATTGCCGTTATACTCTATTCGAATTTCTGTGATTTGGCCCTCAAGAATTTGGCTTTCAAGAAGCTGTGCCTGAAAACTACCGAGTCGTTCCGCCAGCAGGAGATAAGGCTTCAACTTATCAAACTGATCCATTCCCGGTTGATTGACGGCGCCATCGATAGGTAGTCCATGCAGTGAGTCAACTACCTTTTGGGCAATTTCTTTAGCGACATGTTCTTGAGATTCAGTTGTATATGCACCGAGATGCGGTGTGGCAATAAAATTGTCAAGTTCCATCAAAGTTGGGTTTTTGGGAGGTTCTTCTTCAAAGACATCAAGGGCCGCACCCGAGATTTCCCCGTTTTTTAATGCTTCCAAAAGCGCGACTTCATCTAACAAGCCGCCCCGTGCGCAATTGATCACGCGGCAACTGGATTTCATCATGCTAAATTCACGGTAGCTAATACTATGATATGTTTCATTCGTGAGTGGCAGGTGTAATGAAATATAGTCCGCTTTTTGGATCAGTTCATCTTGGCTAACAAGCTGAATGCCTAGTTTTTCGGCAGCATNCGATGAAATGTAAGGATCAAAGGCAATAATTTCCATCCCAAATGTTTGAACACGTTTGGCAACCTCTATGCCAATTCGGCCTAAACCAATTATGCCGAGAGTCTTATGGTAGAGTTCGTTACCCACAAATCGGCCGCGATCCCATTCACCATTTCTCAAAGATATGCCGGCGGGAAGAACACGCCGTGAAAGCGACAACATCAACGCAATGGTATGTTCGGCTGCAGCAACTGTATTTCCATTCGGAGTATTGAAAACAAGTATACCTTTTTCGGTAGCAGCATTAACATCAACNTTGTCAATGCCAACCCCTGCACGACCGATAATCTTCAGTCGATCAGTTGCTGCTAGNACTTCAGTTGTGACTTGTGTCGCACTTCGGATTATCAGCGCATCGTAATTACCAATATGGAGGATTAATTCCTCTTGAGTGAGATTAGCTTTGACATCGACTTCCAAATCTTCCTGTTCGGCAAGAAGATCCAAGCCCGATTGGGATAACGAATCGCTAATCAATACTTTCATGCTCAATCTCCAAACTTGAATAAAACGTGGAAAAATATAACACTGTGTAGTTCGCTTGTCAACTGAAACAATCCCGCTCAACCAGCTGAAATTTCAGTTGCAAATAATCACTCAGGTATGATAGCATTCGGGCGTCAACAGACAAGCATAAGGTAGATAAAAAGGCCAAGTAATGAAAAAGTTCATTGTTATTGAAGTCGTTGTTATTATTGCTCTAGTCATTGGGTTCCTGGTTGGCAAATCATTGAATAGTGATAATCCCATCAATTATTATAGAAATGCTGATCGTGCTTGGCAAGAGGCGGTGAAAACGGACATCCCACCTGTTACTCTTGACGATTTTGATCAGAAACGGTTGCAACAAGTTCGTGCCCTGTATCGCGAAGTTTTCGATAAATATCCCAATAGCGATTGGGCAGATGATGCTCTGTATCAGTATGCATCTCGGATTTCACGATCTCAAGAAGAACAATTCACTCTTTTTAGGCGTATTATTAACAATTATCCGGATAGTCAATGGGCAGATGATTCGCTTTATGGTATTGCGGTTGCCTATTACCGATTGGGGGCTGAGGCATCGGAAAATAATCCGGAATTGCAGGATGCAGGTGATACTTATTATGATCGATCGTTTGCTTTTTTCGATCAGGTCATTCGGGATTATTCTGGGAGTGCACTGGTTGACCAAGCACTATTTAATCGCGCTATGTGCTACTACGGCAAAAAAATGTTGGAGCCAGCACTTGAACAACTCAGTGCTTTAACCAATGATTTGGCGGATACGTTGATAATTCATGAGGTGATCTATTATATCGGCATGATTTATGTTGAACAGCGGAAGTATNAGAACGNAAGAGTGGAGTTTAGGAATGTCATCGATTCGGGTCATAANGAGCTCTCTCCGCTAGCNCAATTTGGTATTGCTCAAACCNACTTTTCNGAAGCAAACTATGAAAANGCGATAGATGAGTACGAGAAAGTGATTGGAAATTACAGTGCAACGAAATCTGCTGAAGATGCTCGGTTTTACATTGGATGGTCGTACCAAAGGTTGGAAAAATATGACGAAGCCATTTTGCAGCTTGAGGAAGCAATTGAACTGTTTCCTCACAATGAAAATTCNTCTAATTCACAGTTTTTTATCGCCCAAATTTATCATGCTAAAGAAGATTATCAAGGGGCAACTGANGCTTATCGGAANGTTATGGATAATACGACTATCGATTATAATACGCGCCGGTCGGCTCAATATCGAATTGCGAAGTTNCTTGAAGAAAACNATGACATTGATGGGGCTGTTGGAGCCTATCAACAGCTACTGAAAAACTTTCCGGAATTACATCAAACACCAAGCCATCCATCAAATAATATTAATGAGAATTACATTCAGAAATTAAGATCTGATCAGTTATAGGATTCGGTTCAATCCCTTCCGGAAATTTACTTGGTTTGTTTCGTCAATTTCTGTTACTCAACCCCCGCTTGACAATAATTAGGTCGATCTGCTAAGATTGAGCGACTAGCAGCAAGTCCAGAGAGCAATCGTAGGTATTGTACGTGAAGCCAATCAATCTGTTCGTTGCTATTTTCTTGGTTTTCGTATTGGCAATGACTCCATTCTCGATTAGTTTAGCGCAAAGAGTGAGTTCCACACAGTTAGCCGAAGCTATCCGTGTCGCACGCAAATACTTGAACTCTAATCGTGACTTCGCCTCTCATGAAATTGAAAAATGCTTCACAGGGGGCATGGCGACATTGGCTCAAAACTGGGATGTACTATCACCTATACATCAGAGAGAGTTTGCAGATGTTTTTGCCAGACCTAGCACTGCTGGTATCGCTGGACGTGATGGTGGGGGCGCACCGCCACGAACTCCAATTACAGGTTCTCTAGTGCACAAATTCGACACCCCCCATTTTCGGATACATTATTCAACCAATGACCGTCATGCCCCACCTCTAGATGATTACAATCCAGCGAATGGGGTTCCCGACTATGTTGATAGAGCGGCAGACGCAGCTGAAAAATCCTATCGTATTGAGATTAAAGCAATGGGGTTTAAGGAACCGTATGACGATTTTTGGGCAACGAATAACGGTGGGAATATCAAAGCGGATATTTATTTAGTCAAATTTGGTTCCCTAGGTTTGGCACTAAACAGTGGTATTAGCGGGCGTTTTATTTCAGCTGGAGTAACAGCTATTCCATTTTACCTAATCAATTCCAGAATGTGGGATTACTACGGTCGATCAGAAGGAAATCGTTACATCGATACCACTATCGCCCACGAATACTTTCATGGCGTTCAATTAGCTTATAACGCTAAAATGCCTCCATGGACTATGGAGGCTACCTGTACCTGGATGGAATCGAGAGTCTACGATGGCGGAAGAGCCGTCTTCAACATTGACCCAAAGTATCAAGAGGATCTGGATCAGCTGATAGTTCCCGTTGAGTTAGCCATGGAATTGGGAACCAAACACAAGATCTTTCTATTGACGCCGGATAAAAAGAGTATCCGCGATGATGTTTCTGTCATTAGGATTCCTCCTGATGAGAAGACGGGCAAAGGATTGCGATGGCGTATCCGAGATCATCAGAAGAACGAAGAGTGGACCAAACGTCGTATGTACGAGATTCGCAAATACCGCGATGAACTCAGATTCCATGAAGATTTTGATGATATTCCTGACATCGACAATATCGATGAGACTGATGGTTATCATTATTATACAGGCCAATTACACGATTGGTTTATCATTCCAGATATTTCTCTTGATGAAACAAAATTCCATCATCATTATGGATCAATGATCTGGTTTTTCTATATAACTGAGCGGTTTGAAATGGATATTGTGAGAAAATTTTTTGCTAAAGCGACACAAGGCGCTGGCCGCGAATACCGTAGCTTTGCTTCCCTCTTTGAAGACTATGGCACCACTCTGGCTGAAGCATTCAAAATGTTTACTGTTTGGAACTACTATACTGCAGATCGTGATGAAGGAAGACACTATTTTAACGGCAACCGTTTCCCCAGAGTTGCCATTAATCCAACCAATATCCATAATTCATATCCTATCCATCGATATTACAATGATAAGGAAATGCCGGAAGCATTTGGTGCTCGTTATGTTGTGTTTAATCCGCCGGAGGATGGTCAGGTATTTGAGGATTTTGCTGTTCGAATAGATGGGATGGATATCGCTCCAATAGACCTGAGGACCATTGAGATCGCAGAACGTCGTGAAAAGATTGAAAAGGAACTAAGTCGACTTGGTTCAACTGGTCTACGTGGCTGGGGTGTGAAGTTTATTGTGCACAAGAGCAATGGGACAACTGAAGACACTGAGGTTTTCACTTATCACCGGTCACAAGAAGCACAGATGAATTTCCAGAACTTTGGNAAACACAGCGATATTACTAAGATCGTATTGATTTTGATCAACATTCATCCTGACATTGAGCAGGTTATTACGCCTGATTATAATCAGCAAACAGGGGAAAACGCAACAGGTGGTAGCATAAGCTATTATGCGGGTGTACCTCCGGCAGGAAGATTGACCGAACCAAAATTGCTCAAAGGGGAGAACGGTGGTGTTCACATCGAATGGAAACTCGAAGACCTGACAGAAATCAAACAGATAGCTATCGTCCGCAAGCGGTTCGAGCTCAGAACCGATACCTCNCGTCAAACTCTGAAGCCATTTCAAAATGCTGCTCAAGTTTTCGATGCCGGCGACCGTGATAACAATGGTGTACCTGATGGAGATATTAACATTGTTGGTTCCGTTGAGGCAACGGACACTAATTTCTTTGACTCAACCACTTTTCAAGATATTAACGTGAACCACAAATCGTTTAATCCGAGGGGGGTTGCTTACTTTTATGCTGTTGTCCCTATTAGTCAATATGGTCTGATGGGAACGCCTGCCATTGGTCAAAGGTCTATAACACCTGATTATATTCCTGAAGATAATCAGGTTGCTGCTGCACCCTCTCAGACCACGTTGCACCAGAGTTACCCGAATCCGTTCAATCCTGAGGTTTGGATTCCATATGAGTTAGCCACAGATTCACCGATCAGTATTGATATTTATACTCCAGCAGGTGAGAAGGTTCGTACTCTAGATATTGGTATGAAATCAATTGGCAGATATATTGACAAAGACTTTGCTGCTTATTGGGATGGTCGGACAGCCACAGGAGAGAGAGTAGCAAGCGGAGTTTATTTTTATGTGTTTCGGACGACGGATTATGTTGGCAGTGGAAAAATGGTGATCGTCAAATAGCCCCGGATGTAAGAATGATATGCGCAAATATCTGATACATGTCTTAGTTCTTGGATTGTTGATTTTATCCTTTTTCGGTTGTAGTGATGGTGATCCGTTTGATGATCCTGTCATAGATCAGGAACTCGGTGATGTAGAAGGATTGCATGCTGTTGAATTTCCTACTCCATCAAATGGAACATGGACTTATCTAAATCCAGAAAATAATCGTAAGTTCACGCTACAGATTGAGGATACTAGGTTTGTTGATGGCCTCGTGTATCGAAAACTCAATTCCAGTGAGATGCGCCTTTTCAAGATCCCGCTTGATCCATTAAAAGATAAGATGCCAGACATCCAAGGTCAAAAGATCAGTAACTTGGAAGATGTTATACAGGCCCTTTACAAAGTTCAGGAGCAGATTGTTGAAGGAGAACGAAAGGGCGTATCTGACGAAGAGCTTGAACCACTGAAGGTTGATCAGAAAAAATTGCGTTCCGTTATCGATAAAGACTTCCAAAAAAACGAATTTGGGTTACTAACAAATCGCGCCACGATAGAATTCACTGTACAAAAAAAAGACGATGAATGGCGAATATTTGAAAACTTTCAGCAACCTTTTATCATTCGCAAAGAAGATGATCAATTAGTTGTCTTTACTCGCGAGACTTTTGACCATTTAGCCACAAATGGTCTAGTATTTCGGTGGAAAGGAGTATACTTTNCAGCTTCGATTCCGATTAAGTCCAGATACTTCTTCAAGTCCNTCAGGGACTACCAAGAAGCCGCACTCGATGTTTATTTAACACTTTTGGGTGAAGTTCCTATCTTGCACCAATCCTATTTNATTCCCCAAAAAATGTGGGATTTCCCGCTGACTGTNGGCAAGGAATGGATAGTTTTCGAAAAAGTATCTGTACCTACAACTTTGGTAATTCGCCGAGTTGTAGCTGAAGANGTTGCTGTAGATGTACCAGCCGGTAGTTTCCAAACTTTTCTCGTTGAAGAAGTTNTTGTGGGTATAGAAGATGTTGGACTGCCANACGAAGNGGAAAACAATGAGGAGGGGGGTAAANANGAGGTCAAAACNGATTCGGGAAAACCNTATATTCCNCCTGCNCACTACTGGGTAGCTAAAAACATTGGTGTAGTTAAGTATGATTATCCGAAGTACATTCCAGTTGGTTCCAAACCCAAAATTCATACCTTCGAATTGACGGNTTACAATCTTCCTGGCTATTAGGTCTGCATGTAATCTTTAACTCGTGGCGTTTTTAGAATGTTAATCTCTATCTCTATCTTGCTGGGTTAGTTGCTTCATTGAAGGAACGAATATCCGGTCTCCATCTGCCACGCCATTTATAATTTCGAAGTGACTGNTGTTTCGTTGTCCAACTTCGATCCTCTTCCGTAGACCTTTTTCTTCGATTTCACCTTTCTTTCCTTTTTTAGCCTTTTTCGTCGTTGTGCCATCGTCGAGTTGAACAAAATACTTTTTTTCACTGTCTATATTNGTTTCTATTCCATTNAGCATGTCTCCGTTCGGAAGATGAATTTTAATTTCAGTTGGTCCTGTTCGGATGCCACGNGCAGACTTATCGAGTAGGATTTCAACGTTTCCAAAGGACTTGTCAGGGNAAATTTTGCCTACGGTGGATTTGAANTGCTTCCCGACTAAATTTTCAATTGTTATTTCTTGATCAANTTGTAATTTACTAAGCTGCATTGGTGGGATATTTGCCCGAACTGTTAGGACTTCGGAGATAATTACAGATTCAATCGGTAGTTGTAGAATGTCAGACTTTTCAGTAATGATAATATCAATATCAGCGGACATTCCCGGCATCAATTGCGGGGGGGATCCAATAACGTCAATCACAACTTCAAAAGTGACAATTCCACTTGATGTTTGTTGTTGCACATCCGCGCTTGGCGCAATCTCACTTACAATTCCTTGAAAGTTTTCCTTAGGGTATGCGTCTACATGGATCTCCACNTTTTGGCCGATCATCACTTTCGCGATTTCAACCTCGTTAATGTAAGTCTTAACTACCATTTTTGAGAGATCTGCTATTGTAAGAATAGCTGGTCCTTGGCTAAACGCTGATCTNCCAGAAGTNATGATTTCTCCTTCCTCAACACTCAATTTTGTGANTTTACCCGAAATCGGAGCCACCATGGTTGTCCATTCCAAGCGCTCAGNCTCGGATTTGAGGCGACTTTCTGATTCAAGCAAAGCTGCTTGCGCTCCNACTTCAGAATGGACAGTGAGCTCTTTCTCCTGTTCAGCAGTCTCAAGGATTTCCTGGAGTCGCGTTTGNGTGTTCTTTAACTCTGCTTCCAATTGNTTTTGCCGTGCTTCTTGTGCACTTTTGGTTGACTCCAGATTCAACNCTTCTAATTTTAGTGTGGTTTNACGATTCTCAATTGCTCGGTTTCGAGCNTCAATATTTTGACTCTGGGATTCTACTGTTCTNATTTGNGATTCGACATTTTTTCGTGCGGATTCGTATTGTGAGGTTGNTGTNGCATAANTAGCTTTGGCATCTTCTAAAGATTTTTTTGAGATGAACTTTTTTTGNAATANTTCCTTGCTTCGATTATATTCNGCTTTGGCATTNTCATAGTTGATCTTGGAAGNCCNAGAATTTGATTGATATTGTTGAAGTTGGATNTCTGCTTGTTGTAGGGCAATCTTTGATTGGTTGAGAGAAATTNGATCTTGTTCTAACAGATTTCGAGTGGTGGNAATATTTGCTTGTGCTTGACGGATCTGTTGATTTGAAGTAGCTTGGTTGGAGTCTAAGTTNGCTTGNGCAACTGCNACTGAATTCTTGNTTTGGACTATTGTGCTATCCTGCTGTTTTTCCGCCAGGTAGATCCTGAGTTTNGCTTGATCAAGCGAGGCACGTCTTGCATCGCGACTNGCTTCTGCTTGGTGTTTTTGTTCTTTNATCTGTTGAGGATCAATTTTGATCAATTCTTGTCCTTTTTGGACAAAGTCTCCTTCTTNGNTAAGGATTCTCTCNATTTCACCTTCAACGTTTGATCTAACAGCTACNGAAACCAATGGTTCGAGGTTTCCTGTTTCACGGATTTTGACGACAAATCTNCCATATCGAACNACCTCCATTTTGTCTTCTTCTTCCTGTTTCTTGTTACATCCGTTGATGGTGAAGGAAATGATGATCGTGCTAATTAGAAAAATTTTGAGTAGTAAACGCGCNTAATTGCGGAGGTTTGTTTGTTTCTGTTGAAGCATAATCAGTTTTTTCATATTAGCTATCGGGAANTGGCGTACTATTCACAAGATATACTAAGNATGTAATGATAATGAAATTATAGGTCGCCTAAGACCTTCTGGAGGGAGGCNCGTGCAATCTGATAGTCATAAAATATGCGAACTTGGCTAGTGAGAGCACTAGCAAATACGGTTTGGGCATCAAGAAGTTCAATCAATATCGCTAGTTCTTGTATGAATCGTTCGCGAATGACATTGAGGCTTAGTCTTGCGTCTCGAACTTGTGCGCCTGATATCTCAACGGACTTTGCCGCCCGGATAAGATTTAGATAAGCTTGCTGGACTTCCAAAGCAACAGATCTCTTTAGATCCTCAAGATCCTCTCGGNTTCGATCAAGCTGAAGTTCAAGCTCATCGACCCGCCGTTTAGTCACACCGCCGTCGAAAATTGGGAAGTCCAATGTGGCAGCAAAACGCCAGTAGCGCAAATGACCAAGATCTTCTGAGTCATCAAAGTAGTCATCNAAGTTNANATCATGNTTATATTGGGCATTTAATTTTGGATAACGANTAAGTTNGGTTAGCCTGAGNGCGTATTCTGTTTGCTTGANATTNGACTTGNCCACCATNAATTCTGNCCGANCTTTNATAGCGNGATTAATGGCTTCGTCCAGCGAAATATCAACTATNTCNACTTCGTTTTTCGGTTCCTNATTCTCAACAACACGAATTCGAGTTGCTGGATTTAACCCCATAATACGTGGTAAGTTGGCTANTGCAATATCGAGTTGGTTCTGATCATTGAGTAGCGCTAATTCACTATTGGCTTCACGAACTTGCGCTGTGGCAATGTCGGCTTCAATCTGAATTCCTGCTTCCACATATGCCTCAACACGCTCTCGATTCTCGCGGGATCTATCTAGGTTTTGTCTGTCAACTTTCACCAATTCCTGTGCTTTCAAAACCTCATAGTAAGCTTGAGTTACTTGAAACACCAAATTTTGGCGAACTTGATCATTTTGGATACCGACTAAATTTTTGTTCTCTCGTGCTTGTAAGAGTCCGATATTGCGTTGGCCATGATCCCAGATTGTATAGCGACCAGTAACCCCAAAGCTATAGTTATTCCTCTCAAACCCAAAATCAATCTGTTTTGAAGCAGAATAACCTCCGTTCAGAAGAAGATCTGGATAATAAAGCGCTTGGGCATTTTTAACTCGTAGTGCTTCAATCTTTTCGCTAATTTGCGCGTTTTTTATATCACTTGAATTTTTCTTGGCAATCGCGATGCATTGCCTGAGTGTAAGAGGTTGGGATAAATCATAAACAGCATCAACTTGAACAACAACGGGCAGAGGAATATTTCTAATTCTTGGATCTTTCTGAATTCTATCCTTATTATCATTACCTCTGGGGAAAATAAATAAATCCGGCTTCAGATCACTTTCTTCTTTGGGTTTTGATATCCCATCATCGTCTTCAACCAAGGCAAATAGGTCATTTTCTTTTGTGCTTTGGCTTTCTTCTCCAATCACGGAAGAGGCAATTTCAGGGATTGAAGAAGTTTCTTCTGGTTCAGTGACAGATGATTCTTTTCCGTCCTGCACTAATTCTGTTGGGAGACTACTTTGCAACTCAACTGAAAAAGTAGTCAATTCTGCAGGCTTGGGAAAAGCAAAATCAGCTTCGTCTGTTTGTAACAGATCAATTACAATCCGTTCCGGTTGAGCTAGTGTGAAAATCTTTGGTTCCACTGAAGCATAACACAGAAGAGCAAGTTTCAACTGGTTACTGGGTAATTCTACAAGTTTGATATCCTTTACCAAAATCGAGTTGGAAACTTCAACCGCTCTTTTTTGCTTGACATTCGAATGAATTATGGTATTAGAAATGTGCAGCGTGACGTAATCGGGATCGACGTCTTCCTTGTAGGCAACCTTCCCGTTGAATTTGAGTACAACACGTGTTTTTCGGTCTTTATGATGATAATGCGACCTTATATTTACAAGCTGAGGAAGGGCAGAATCCGACTCAGATTTAAGTAATTCATTTTTCTCTTTTTCAAACTCGGAGGATGGAGCCGACAGTGCATCCTCCAATTCTTTTGGTTTTGAAGGAATGGAATCAATTTCTTTAGTCTGCTTTAGATCAATGATAATGCGATTGGGCTCGGACAGCCTGAAAACTTCCGATTCTACTGGTGGACGGAACAAAAAGGTAAGTTGAAGCTTATTTTCAGTTAGTTCTTTGAGTTCTATTTTTTTGGCTAAAATCGGGTCAGAAGCAACAACAGCAATCTTGGATTTCACCTCTGGAACAGCTACTACGTCTAGCATATGCAAGGTAATACGATCAGAATTGACATTTTCCTTGTAATCAACCTTTTGATTGAATTCAAGTACAATACGAGTTTTTTGATCTCCATAATGGTAATGAGACCGTATGTCAATAAGTTTGACTAACTCCGCTAGGGCTGAAACGTATCCTGCTAATGTAAAAAAAATCGCAAGGGCACATACATGAACAATAAAGCAGCATTGCGTCCTTATCTTCGTCATCCACATCTCCCGAAATTTATATCTCTAAACACCACGTTAATTTGACGTAATTAGAAAATCAAAGTTTATGGGATTTTCATGACTTTCTTCTTGAAACTATTGTTGCATTTTGCTAGAATT
>NZUQ01000066.1 GCA_002697225.1 Candidatus Poribacteria bacterium | reverse complement strand
AGCACAGCCTCTGAAATGAAGTTATGCGTGATCAATATAGCAGGTCAAATTTTTTTAGATAACTTCAGTAATCCCTTCCATTGTCTTGATGAGATTTTAAAGGAAGTATCAGTTCAGACGGAGCATATTATTCTCGATTTTCACGCGGAGGCCACTTCTGAGAAAATAGCCATGGGATGGTATGCCGATGGGCGCGTTAGCGCTGTCATAGGAACACACACACATATTCAGACCGCAGACGATCGTATATTACATCAGGGAACTGCTTACGTTACTGATGTTGGGATGACAGGTCCATATGATTCCGTGATTGGTACTAATAAAGAAGATGTTCTCTATCGGTTTACTACCATGCTGCCGGTCCGATACAAAGTGGCACAAGAAGAAGTTGTTCTTTGTGGTGTTGTCCTTGATTTGGACGATAAAAACGGGAATGCTAAGTCGATAGAACGAGTTCAGATTCCTCTCTGAGGTAGAGCCTCATTATTATATGGATTTGAGGTTTAATTAATTTCGATGAAAAGGTTTAGTTGAACAGAAATGTTTCTAGAAAAAATCAATGATCCTGCGGATCTTCGTTCTTTGCGTAATCATCAGCTAAAAGTGCTCGCTGATGAAATACGCCAACATATGGTTTCTGTTTTATCTCAGACACCAGGACACTTTGCACCAAACTTTGGTACGATTGAGCTCACAATTGCTCTACATAAAGTTTTCAATACACCGTTAGATAAGTTAGTGTGGGATATTGGCCATCAAGCATATCCACACAAAATTTTAACTGGGCGTCGGGATCAGCTCAAAACAGTTCGTCAATATGATGGAATCAGTGGGTTCCTGACACGTGAAGAGAGTCAGTATGATGTTTTTGGCGCGGGACACTCGAGTACGTCGATTGCTGCGGCACTAGGTATTGCAAGTGCACGTGATTTGAAGCATGAAGACTTCAAGGTACTTGCTGTTATTGGAGATGGTGGCCTAACTGGAGGCATGGCGTTTGAGGCTATGAATGCCGCAGGTGATTTTCGAAAGGACATGGTTGTTGTTCTTAATGATAACCAGATGTCCATTTCCAAAACTGTTGGCGCATTCTGCAAGTATTTCAATCGAATTATCACTAATCCTACCTACAATACATTGAGATCAACAGTAAAAGAATTTCTCCATCTTCTCCCTTCGGATGCAAAGCTGGCAATCCAACGGATAGAATCTGCACTCAAACCGGGAATGTTGTTTGAGGAGTTTGGGTTTCGTTATTTTGGACCGTTAAATGGTCACGATCTGGATCAGCTAATAGATGTTTTTGAAAATGTCAAAGGGTTTGATACTCCAATACTTGTTCATGTTTTAACGACGAAGGGCAAAGGTTTTTCCTATGCGGAAAAGGACCCGGAAGGGTACTATGCGGTCACGACAAAATTTGATCCCAAAACCGGACAATCTGTTATCGCTCAGCCGTCAATACTGAAATACACCGATGTTTTTAGCCGTACACTAACTAACCTTGCTGAGAAGGATACAAGCATAGTTGCTATTACGGCAGCTATGCCGGGAGGAACTGGATTGGATAAATTCAGGGAAAAATTTCCTGATCGTTTTTTTGATGTTGGTTTAGCAGAACAATGTGCAGTGACTTATGGAGCTGGGCTTGCTACTGAAGGAATAAAACCTGTGGTTGCAATCTATTCGACTTTCCTGCAGCGTGCTTATGATCAGGTATTACATGATGTTTGCATTCAGAACCTACCTGTTATTTTCTCATTGGATAGAGCGGGGCTTGTTGGGGCTGATGGCCCAACACATCATGGAGTTTTTGATTTTGCTTATCTACGATCTATCCCGAATATGGTTGTTATGGCTCCTAAGGATGAAAACGAGCTTCAACATATGGTTAAGACTGCAGTCGACTATGAAAAAGGGCCAATTGCGTTTCGTTACCCGCGGGGAGCAGGGGTTGGAGTACCGTTGGATGAGACGTTTAAATCACTTCCAATAGGCAAAGCGGAAGTACTTGTGGAAGGTAACGATTTGTTGATTGTAGCTGTTGGCAACCGCGTTCATCCTGCATTTGAAGCCGCCGCTGTTCTGTCTGATTCAGGGATCTCGGTTACGGTAATCAATGCTAGATTTATAAAGCCACTGGACGAAGAGCTAATTTGTGCGTATGCAGATCAGATTGGTCGCGTTATCACAGTTGAAGATCACACTCTGGATGGTGGATTTGGCTCAGCTATCCTTGAGGTTCTGTCAACACATGGGATTCTGGCGAAGGTCAAGCGCCTTGGAATTCCGAATAGATTTGTACAACATGGTGATATGAAGATGTTGTACAACATCTGTGGTTATGATGAAGAAGCCATAATCAATGAAGGAGTGAAAATTTGTGAAAAGTGAGACAAAACATCATGGCTGAGTCCCAAATCGCAGCACAACTTTATACGTTACGCGATTTTACCCAGACACAGGGTGATATCGCAAAGACAATGAAAAGGGTAAAAGAAATTGGTTACGATGCTGTACAATGCTCAGCACTTGGGCCGATTGCACCCGAGGAATTAAAAAAAATTGTTGATGGCGAAGGTTTAGAAATATGTGCTACACATTCGAGTTACCACCGTATGCGTGATGAACCGCAGGCTGTTATTGATGAACATCAACTTTGGGGGTGTAAACATGCGGCTATTGGAGGATTACCCAGCGAATATCGTACTGGGCTAGAAGGATATATCGAGTTTGCTCGCGAAGCTTCCATAGTGGCGAAACGTTTGGCGACGGGAGGCTTAGTCTTTTCCTATCACAATCATAGCTTTGAGTTGGAGAAGTTTGGTGATCGCACAGCATTGCAAATTTTGTATGAAGATAGCGATCCTGAATATTTTCATAGCGAAATAGACACTTACTGGATTGTTCACGGGGGAGGAGATCCCGCAGAATGGATTCGGAGCTTGAAAGATCGTGCTTCCATTGTCCATTTCAAAGATATGACGATGAAAGGAAACACGCAAATTATGGCGGAGGTTGGTGAGGGGAACCTCAACTGGTCTGCGATTATTTCTGCCTGCCAACAAGCTGGGACTGATTGGTATATCGTCGAGCAGGATACCTGCCAACGTGATCCGTTTGACAGTCTTACAATCAGTCTTAGCAATTTAAAACAGATGGGTATCCATTGAACTGGTGCCGAGATACTTGCACTAATTTGATATGTTTTGAATTATGTAGTTGGGGGATGGTGTGGTTGTGTTTATTGTTATGAATCCACCAAAATTTAATCCTTTACCCATGGCTACCTAGGATTGCCTGTTGTGTTCGCTTCGTTCCCGAAACCAGAGAAGTTTTGGGAATGAGGTTTTGATGCTATGCCTGAGATGAGCTTACATTAACCAAATCAAACGGATGGTTTAACATAGGTATCTAATTGCTAGACCCCTGTCTGAGTCTACTAAACCCATAATTCTCACTTGTTATGTAATTCCTAGATTTTGACAGATATTGGTAATATTGGTGGGGATGGATTCTCTATGATAAAGCTGTCTGTTATCATTCCCGCTTTCAATGAAGATCGGACGATTCGCAATGTTGTTCAGGCTGTTAGAAATTCAGTTCAAATTGAAAAAGAGATCATCATTGTTAACGATGGATCTACCGATCGCACCTTCGAGATTCTCGAGCATTTTCGTGGAGATCCAGAAATTAAAGTTATCCATCAGCAACGAAATCGTGGAAAAGGCTACGCCATCCGCCTTGCTCTTTCACAGGTTACTGGTGAATATGTAGTCATCCAAGATGCTGACATGGAAGTTGATCCTTTGGACTTGCCTGCCATCCTGAGACCTTTACTGAATAAATCAAGCCATGTCGTTTATGGGTCCCGTTTTGTCAATGGTCGGAACAATTCCCCTTTGGTTGGTTACATCGCGAACTATTTGTTAGCCCGCCTCGTTAATCTACTCTATAATACGCGGATTACGGACGAGTCTACCGGTTACAAAGCCTTTGCGACTAGTTTAATCAAGAGTGTTGATCTGGAATGCGAGGGATTTGAGTTTTGTGCCGAGATAACGGCAAAAGTTCTTCGGATGCAACATCGCATTCATGAAGTTCCGATCTCCTATTTCCCACGCAAGAAGAATGAAGGTAAAAAACTTCGCTTTTGGCGAGACGGATTGACAGCTGTCTGGATATTGATCAAATATCGTTTTCAGAAGATGCACTAAAATGTGTGAAAATCTTTTGTGATGGTATGTTTGTTACCCGAATTTGCAAGCGAATCCCTTCTTAATGTAACTCGTCTTAACGTGTGCAATGCCGGCTGCATATTGTTAAAAGTCCCCATCAAGGAGAAGCTTTACGAATAGCAAAGGGTCTGAAATTGAGACACAACTCACGTTGACTTGGTGTTTACCGGTACTTGTTTTGGTTGTTGGCAGAATTTGTGGTATGTCCAGAGGGCAGCTATAAGATGCATAATATATATTGGTTGTCCAGCATTAATTGGAAAAACAAGAAGAAAGCTTATTATGTAGATTTATCAAGATCAAATTGCTGCCGAATAGATATCGATCATATCTTGTAAAGTGCAAACGCGCGGATTTAGTTGGTGACAAATGTCTTGCATTGCTTGTTCTGCTAAAACCGGGATTTTGTCTGCTTGCACGCCTACTTGACTCAAATTAGTTGGAATACCGATATCTTGACATAGTAGTGATACCTGATTAATTGCTGCCTGNGCGCCTTCTTCCGGAGNTAGACCTNCTGTCTCCACCCCCAGTGCTGATGCGACGTCTACAAGTNGGTCAACAGAAACTTGACTATTAAAAACCATAGCATGGGGTAACATAATTGCATTGGCTAGTCCATGATGAAGTCCCGAAACTGTTGATAGTGGATGAGCAAGTGAATGGGTAACGCCGAGTCCTTTNTGGAAAGCAATAGCACCCATCATGGCTGCTACTAACATGTTTCCGCGGGCTTCTAAATCTGTTCCATCTTCAACAACTCGGCGTAGGTTATTGGACACAAGTTTAATTCCTTCTAACGCGATACCATCGCAAATCGGATGGAAGTTTTTTGCTAGGTATGCTTCAAGATTATGAGTCAGAGCATCCATACCAGTTGCGGCCGTCAACTCACGNGGTAATCTTACAGTAAGCTCAGGGTCNGCAATAACTACTTTCGCCAGTAGGTGAGGGCTAAATATAACGGTTTTCCTCCCACTTGATTTCAGGGTTACAACAGCACTGCGTCCAACTTCGCTTCCTGTTCCGGCAGCGGTTGGTATGGCGATGAAGTCAGGTAAATTAGAAGAGATTTTCTNGTGCCCGCCTATGGNATCTTCATACTCCTCCAAAGGTAATTCGTGCGTTGATTTTAGNCAAATCAGCTTGGCGATATCCAGAGGGCTGCCTCCACCGATACCAATTACAAAATCACATATATTATCCTTATATACATTAACTCCATCATAAACATCCTGNTCAACAGGATTCCCTTGTACGCCATCGTATATGGCGTACAGGACTCCAGCAATTTCAAGCTGGCGGGTAATGATGTCAACCAGTCCGGTTTGAAGAAGCCCCGTGTCAGTAACGATCAAGGCTTTTCTAATCTGAAATTTGGATAGTTCTTGCGGGATAGTTTGAATGACACCGTTTCCGAAGACAATCTGTGTTGGAAAGGTNAAAATTNCTTTCTTCATATTAGCGTAAATTCCTTTTGACAGGCTATAAGTGCAATGCTATAATTTGAAACTGCTACAACGGGACTACTATTGTGTTACAAAGGTGCATCTATCTTGAATCCAAAAGAGGTTCTGCCTATTCCCGTCAGGTTTTTTGAATCTGGCGTCCAAAAATGATAAAGGTAAATTGTGTACAGATTCTTAAGCCAGCCTGATGGCCTTCAGCTTGATCCCGCACCGGAAATTGCAGTTAACCTGTATAACAAAAAGAAAACATTTGTAGCGCAGGTTGTCGACAAATATCGGATTTCGCATGCATCCAGTCCAAATCATTGCTGGCATGTCATTTTGGACATTAAAGGCAGTGAAATGGCAGGTAAATATCGTATTGGTCAAAGTCTGGGGGTTTTTCCCGACGGCCGATTTAATAATCACAAATTTAATCATGTTCACCAGTCGCTAACAAATCAAGTTCGTTTATACTCAATTGCTTCAGCATGTTGGGGAGATGACTGGCATGGAAACACTGTCTCCCTTTGCGTTAAGCGCGAACTTGGTGAAGACGCAGAAACAGGTGAATTGGTTATGGGCTCTACATCAAACTTTATATGTGATGTTCAGCCTGGAGACTCAATTAATGTCACAGGGCCTGTTGGTAAATCTTTCCTTTTGCCTGAAGATCCGCTTAATTACCACTATGTGTTGGTAGCAACCGGGACCGGAATTGCTCCCTACCGTGGAATGATCATCGAACTATTCAATCAGGGTTTTGAAGGGGAAGTATGGCTCATTTTCGGTGTTCCGTACTCCACTGATATTATGTACGATGATGCTTTTACCTATTTTTCCGAAAGGCATCCTAACTTTCATTACCACACGGCGATAAGTCGAGAAAAACGAAACGCAAAGGGAGAAAGATTTTACGTTCAGGATGCGTTAGAGGAGAATCAGGGGCAACTCGCNCCACTGTTAGAGAAGCCGAACTGTTTGATGTACCTTTGTGGATTGAAGGGCATGGAATATGGGGTTTATCCGTGGCTGTACCGGATAAAATCCAACTTAGTAGCCCTCCCTGAAGACATGGCACTTGATCAAATAGAGAAACTTCCGCGTGATGCTAGGGAATGGATTCGAATAGAACGATCGCGAGACAAGAAACGCCTGTTGAAAGAAACGTATTAGTCGTTAACCAACTTCCTCCCCGTCCAATTTCCCTACTTGCAGGTCAATTTCGTCTCTGGCTTCAGTCCTATCAACTTTTCCATCTGCCATATGAAAGATGCGATCAGATACATCAAGCATCTTCGTATCGTGTGTTGCAGTGATGATCGTTATCCCTTGTTCAGAGTTGAGCTTTTTTAGTAGATCGATGATGACGAGGCCGGTCTTAGTATCTAAGTTTCCTGTTGGTTCATCAGCTAACACAATAGCGGGATCGTTTGCTAAAGACCGGGCTATAGCTACACGTTGTTGTTGGCCTCCGGAAAGTTCTAAAGGTTTATGTTGAACTCGGTCACCGAGTTCAACTAGAGAAAGTTTCTCCACCGCTCTATCGCGGCTGTCATCTGCCGTCATTCCGGCAAAGATCATTGGCAGAGAAACATTCTCTAATGCTGTCATAACTGGTATCAGATTGAACGACTGGAAGATGTAACCGATTTTTCTGCACCGCAGCCAGGCAAGCTCATAAGCATCGAGTTGAGCGATATCGACCTCATCGATGTAGACACGTCCTTCAGTTGGTTTATCAAGGCCCCCAATCATATTAAATAGAGTTGACTTTCCAGATCCAGACGGACCCATGATTGAAATGTACTCACCACGCTGAATTTCGAAATTTACACCTCTTAATGCTTGAACTTCACTAGTCCCCATCTCGTATTTTTTTATAAGGTTACGGACCCGAACCGTATTTTCTATCGGCAGTTGGTCTTTAAACTTGGCTGGTGGCTCCGTTTGGACTGGTGTTGTTGACTGGTCCTGTTGCATTGGTCTTTCCTCCTCTTTCCTGATCTGTTGGCTGTTTAACTGTTTTCTTCTTTTGTGGTACGGCAAAACCAATGATTCCACGCTTGCCGAGCGTCTGCATNTAACTGAAAAGNGAGGTTTCAGCCTCTTTTCGNGTCATNTTGTATCTGTCACGTAGNCTTTTAACTATTTGTTTGATGNTGTGATATCCATCGCAGAGCTGCCACACATACGACCCAACCTCGTCTAAGACAACAATTCGCATGGGTGGAAGTTTAAAGATCTTGGCCATGATCCTCAACCATTTTTTGTGTGTCTGTGGTATTTTTAACACTACTTCACCACGATCATCCACTTCCCAATCAACTAGCTGGTTTCTAAGTGGATGCATACCAACTAGTGTTTCTTTATCGGGAGTAGGNGGTCGCTTTTTTAGCTTAAGTTTATAAAGAATTCTGTTCAGCATTGATCAAAAATCTCAATTGTACAAAGCAATGCTATCAGCAACGAGCTTTGCGGTTTCGGTGGCGTCAGTTTTCGATACAACCTGTATCACATAAATTCGGTTTGATTTATAACAGCGCCGAATATGAGCTACGAAACACTTCCTTTTCTTGATCTGGTTCGCTAATTGGACGCTGTGAATAGGAATATTGTCTGTAACACGCGTTTCCTCACCACTGAGAATTAAGTGTTCAACTTCGTCTTGATTTATCGACTCGATCTGAAAACCGAACCCGCGGATAGCCTTTTTGTACTTGGTTCGAAACCAATCTTCAAGTGTCTGATCTTTTAACAACACATCTGCAAGACCATAACGTTCAATACTCAGACGACGTTTTCGATCAGTGAGGGAACCTGGATTAACAAAGGAAAAAAGCAAGTACCCAGAAAGCAACTGATGTTTATCCAGCCGATAATTCTTGGGCACCTCAACATGCAGATTGTAGGCAGTCCACAAAAATTTTTGATCGTTTGGTTCAATTTCGACGGAAGTAAAGATTTGCTCGGTAATAGCCCGAACGTTCTGCTTCGGTTTACTCATTACTTGTATCAGCGTAATGCGTCGCGTTGTTGGGCAAAAGAAGATAAGACCATTGGCTTGTATCTCCCCTTTCCATGTAAAGAAGACCAAATCGTAACCATCGAGAAAAGCATCATCCTTAATCAGATTGACGTTACGCTTAATTTGCAGATCTTTCTTCGTTTTCTTATAGGTCTTTCGAATGATTTTGAAGTAATCATCAAGGACTGCGTGTAAATCGGGGTTACGACGTTTCGATTTGGCTACAGACCACTTCAGCTCCAGACGAGGCATAAACTCGTCTTCCAGCCTCAAATACCCTTCTTTCTGATCGCCAGACAAGCCACTAATCTCCCATTCTTCGGGGAGTTCAGTCACAATTCCCGCCCAACCAAATTTTATCCACTTCATGGCCGTTTTAAAACGGCTTGACAATCACTGCTTTCGAAATTAGTGCAATAGCAACACTAACCATTCCAATTAACCCGACACCACAGCCAAAGCCTGCCGCTAATACTGGATTGAACTGGAACCATCTCTTAAAACCAAATCGCTTAATCATGTACATGCGACCAATTAGGGCGCCAGTCAACTTGGGTAGCATCATTCCTGGATCTCCCCCAATCCCACTAATAACTCCGAAAAACACCATACTGCCTTGGTAAACTTTTGACATCCATATTATACCTCGAATGGCCAGCATTGATGAGAATCCAGCTGCCACATAATCCCCCCGTAACGCCTGAAGCATCTGGCTGTTTCCATCGCGTAAGGATGTTATCCTAAGAGCTTCATTTGTTGCATTAAACGGCCATTTAATTTGAGCATCCGGGTATTGTGCCGAAGGAATAGGAGCAATTTTCCAGATGAAATGCCAGACAAGAATTCCNGAGATAATAAGGATTGGCATAATAAGTAAGTCAGCCGCTATTTTACTGGTGAATGTTGTTCCTGTTAGTTCGAGCACTCGCCACCCTTGAGTACCTCCCCCATAATCTTCATCTGGCCAAGGTGAAAACCAAATGTCAATCTCTTCATAACGACTCAAAATGAGAGTCATTTCATGCAGATAGGGTATATTGAACAGATCTGCACCCACTACACCAAAAGTTCGAGCGCTGACATAAGAATTCAATGGTGTGTAGAGAAAAGCAAACCCGAGTAAAAAGGCAAGTGGGAAATTAGGCACCATCAATTTATGGATTATCCAGACGTAGGCACCCATACCAAACAACCACATGGATCCCATGAACCAGATTGGGAAATCACCCCGTCCAGCTGGGGGAGCAAGAACTCTTTGTCCTCCGCTTGCTTTCTTCTTTTTTCTCAGTTGTATCATTATCGGAATAGAAGCTGCAAAACCGATGAGAGCCAAACTGAAGGCTTTACCTATCATGAAACTCATCCAAAAATCAAGACCATTATAGAGTCCTGTCCCGCGAACGTCCAATCCAGGTCTCCATTGATGTAAGATCTCATTTCGGTATAGAATTTGCGGATTTAGAAAAAACTGCGTTAAACACGCGGTGATAAATTCGGAAAAGACAACCGGAAACGGTAGAACAAATCCGGTAAGAACCTGGCTGAAATCGGTTGAAAGAGCAAAGACACCTGTTGGGGCGAAACCTTCGATAGCGGGAGTGAAATCGATCCAAGGAATCTTCAGGATCATAATAGGTTCAGACATCANCACACCGGTCAATGNAGGAACGCCGATGTAAATGAATCCCCAGATTAAACCTGCCATTGAACCTATGGAAAAGATTCTCCACCGCCAAGTTTCGCTTTTAGTGGTAGATTCCGCTAGAGCAGTTGCACCCTGTGCTTGGATNGGTGCCATTGGGAAAGGTAATCGTTCAAAATCGGCTGTTACGCGAAACAGAACATATCCCGCCCCCAATCCCCGCATTACTCCCAATAATTTAAAGGTAATAAACATCACGATCGGCCAGTACCAATCCATATGCAAGAGAGATCTCTCTGCGAGAGCGACGGAATCCGGTGGCGGTGCTACCCACCAGGGGATCTTATCGGCAATTTCATATGACGCTGCTTGCGGTGTCCTGATGAAATAAGAGTACCATATGAAACCACGGTATTGAGTGCCTGCTCCAACTGCCGCTCCGGTCAAACCTAACAACATNTAAAGTTCTTGCCGTTTTGCACTGGTAAAAGACCTNCGCGCCAGTTCCGTGTAAAGAATAACTGCTACCCANGGGGCCGCCCCCGCACCAGACTGGCCTGAGACTAACGTTAGGTATATTGCACCTGGCATCATCAGAAGACCGATAAACAGGGCTCCTAGGAAGACCTTTAGAGTTAACCCTGACTCGAAGGTTCGAATCCCCCCATCGATATCATAACGTTTGGCCCACGTTTGCCATTCTTGGGCTTCAGTAACTCTTTCTTTTTTTGCCAAATTTATCCTCCGTTGACCTCTAAACTAATCCATGAGTATTGCCCATTATTCCGGNACATCATCATCATCATCTGTTTCCTGTCCAACAAATCCCTCAGAAGCATACATCACGAAAACCCCAATGCATAGAACACCTGCAGCCAACATCTGTGGTTTCCATCCTCCTCCTAAGAATAGAATGGAAATCAGCCAGAATAGCGTACCACCGATAATGATCATGCTCGCCAGTTTTTCCAATCTTTACCTCCTTACATAAATCAAATTAATCTGCTGGTTGGTGAGTAAGGTCTGCCGCAGGAACTTCTCGTTCAGACGAACTTTCCTGTCTGCCGCGATTGTGGAATTCACCGCGAACTTCGTGGCTAAAGGTTCGCCAGATCAATAACTGCTTCCGAACTAAATTGAGGAAGCGACGATTGACACGCTTCCAAGATGCAATCTCGCCACTTTCACGCGTAACGTTCAAACCAATACGATACAAACCTTCTTCTTCTCCGCCAATAGGTACCGTCACGAGCGCAACCTTCTGGCTAACTCCCAAATCATACGGTGCTAACCAAACCATCATGCCGATACTGAAGGTGTCTTCCTCACCTTCAATTGTACGGTTAAATGTGATTTGATCGGTATAGAAATCACTAGCAGATTCATCAGAATGTGCTTCAAAATAATCCCGCATAAAGATGTTCAAGCCCAAAGATTCTTCNGATAAAACGGTAAACGGTAAGCTGAATTGCCAGAAATCACCATCCGGTTCTGGAAGTTTCCATTTCCGTTCAATGTCAGGGACAGCCATCCGACCTGCTTTAATGGCTGGATATAATGTTGACCCGATAACGACAAGCATGACAATAATCGTCGCCATTACTGTTGACATGGATGAATAGTTCAGNGTCAAACCAGCCAACAGGTTAAATTTAACTAGTATNGTTGCCACNGCTTGTCCGAATAAGTAACCGAATACCGCTCCCACAATCGCATAAACACAAGCCTCTGCCAGAAACAAAAACGCGATGTGTATCGGTGCTAGTCCGACAGAGCTGTAAATCCCGATTTCTCGAACGCGTTCGTAAACTGCACCCAGCATTGTATTCAACACGATTAACGAAGCAATTAGAATAGGAATGAATAAATTACCCATACCCGAAAATGAGGTCATCCCAATGGCACTATACAAATAGGCNTCCTTGCCNCTTCCAACGAAGAAGTCAAGCGAAATACGGGTCATTAACGGGGCCATGATCAAGTCCAACTTATCTTCCGCATTCAGCAAGACCTTGTTGTCCTTTCTTGTGTCTTGGTCGTGTACTTCCATACTAACGGCTACTGATTTGAGGTTACCCCCTTGGTTCATAACAACCTCGTATGGCAAGATGGCAATACTATCGGGTGTAAGGTGCAGGTATTTCTGTAATTCGCCTTCAAGGGTTTCTTCCCCCTGTCCACCACGGGAACTTTGCTGGTTCATTAACTGGTAATCAACAGGTGTTAACTCTTCACCGTCATTATCTTTCAAATCTTTGAACCCAACACCCAAAACACCGGTAACGGTAAAGTCCTCACCATAAACTGAAACGGTTGCTTTCCCCATATCGGCTTCCTCGATCCCCAACAAATCCGCCATTCCTTGGGGAAGGACGCAGGCATACGGCCATTTTGTGGGCCATTCAGATTCATTTTCTGGCTTAAACCAAGCTCCATACTTCAGGTGACTGTGAATACCAGTTACATCAGGTTCATTTTTACTCATACCAACCAGCATGTTGGCAGCAAAAGTTTTGGGTTTACCAGTTGAGGTCGTCTTTGGTCGAGGATCTGACTTGTTTGCTGTTCTAGTCAATTGGACAAACGATTGGTCTCCAGTACCGGATGTTTGGTACCATGCCCGCGGTGCCACGACGTTGTAGATAGTGACATCGCTTAGCCCACTATTTATCGGTTTCCCTTTTCTTCTGAATAAGCGTTCCAATTCTTCTTGGCTAACTTTCTTCTTGCGTAGATCATTGGTAATTGTCGTTACCACTGGCTCTTCCATGGCTCTCCAGTATTGATCTCGTATCAGCATCCCAGTGTATTTTGGTGTAACAGCGGCTAATGTTGTCGAGTTAGGTCGCATGAATGTCCGTACTGATGTGAATGAAATAACGGTAAACGTCAGGATAACCAATGTCACGCAGGTCAAAGTTGTTCTCATTCCGCGCTTTCGCATATTGGAGATTCCCAGACTGAAAGCAGCAGCAGAGGCTGCCAGCCGTCCCACATCGGCTTTATACACTTTTGAGGCTTGCTGTTTCATTAATTCCAATTGCTCCTCAAATTTCCTGATGATGATTGCCACCACCAGTACCGATAAAGTTAGCACAATAAAGGCAACCAGAATAATAATAGGCGTGGCAGTAATCTGGAAAGCGGGATGGACTTGAGCAAGAAAGAAAAATACAACAAGAAAAATGGAAAAGGTACCGGTAATCTGCTTCCAAATACTGGCAAAACCAAAGAGTAGNCGTTCCATGAAATAAGCAAATGGTANTAACAACGCCAGATAGAACATGACCCCGCTAACTACGTCATTTCCTGTTTTCTTCACATCCGGATAGGCACGTGACTCAAACCCCCAAGCAGCTCGTGCGAGTTTCAGCGCTTGCGAATAATCTCGTTTCAACAACGTGTCCCGCGCTTGGTCGAGACGCTCGTTCGCAAATTGGTGTAACTGGTCAAGTCGGTCACTACTAATCCCNAATTTCTTGTAAAGNCTGTTTCGATTTTCATCCAGCCACCACATATCACGTATNACTACGTAAGGTGTGACACGGATTGAACCATTTTCACCAACAACGAAACCTTCACCTGTATAAAGCGTTGGGTTTTGCGCCCCGCTTCGTCCAGCTTTAATTAACAGGAGTCGCTTGCCAATTTGTCCATATGACATTCCGATCTTAATCCGTTTATCTGGTTCTGAGTAGACCAACGCAATTGGCTCTGTTGCTGATACTCCTTGTTGCTGTATGGGTTTGGACAGACCATATTTTTCAGGGAAACTGTCAGTTGCGGCATCATAGATTTGCAGCTCACGAAGTGTTCGCAAAGATCGTTGGTCTACCAAATCATATATGGTTGTTGAAACACAGGGAAAGACGACAACTCGACAGCCCCTTTGCCTCCGGTCTATAGGTACTTTATTGTTGTAGACTTTAGCTCCATAGTTGCCAAGGTCGGGGGCATAAACGATATCGCCCGAATTCCGGTCTAGAACATAGGGCTCAACTTCTTGAGCCCCACCCATACGATTGGTGGCTCTCCCTTCCATAGCCAAACCGACAACCTCGAATAGTCCTTTGTTATCACCTTGTATAATTAAATCTCCGCGGACACCTGCCATTGTTTTGTGCTTACGGCGGAGTGTGATGATTGGCTCAGGAACAGCTTTACTTGGTAGTGCACTCTCCCGTGCATCGTATTCAACAACATCACCGTATAGATTACAATAAAAATTTCCGACTTTTGCCGACGTGGGCATCAAAGGATCACGCAGAGCTTGTATCAGTATTGATGCCATGGTTTTGACCTGTTTATGCAGATTACCGTTTTTATTAATATCCATTCGGTTGATTGCGTCAAACGGTGTATCTGTCATCATGCGGGCGTCGTCGATTGTGGCAAACGCAATACCAGTTTTGCCGGCTAAAGTTGCAACTTCACTATCAAAGGCGATTTTGCCTGGAATGTAAGTTTTCCAAGTTTTTCCCCCACTGGCCGAAATGCCATTGATGAAATTGCTGCTACCTCCCAAGCCAACGACATTGATTAGTTCTTTTATATCGTCAATTTCATCTTGAGTGAATTCCGATGGGTCTTCGTTTCTAAGCGTGAGTTGGGCATTAAGTTTATTGAGTTGGCGGATTTTTCCTTTTCGCGCCTTTCGAGATGACCGGATATCATTTCGGATAAATCGCTCAACCTCTTTCCGAATATAGTCTATGTCTTTCAACATATCTTCGGAAGGCTCACCCCGATCTCTCATTTGCTGGAATTGCATTTTCATCAACCTAGAAACTCCACCAAGCCCTTGCAAGGTACTGAAATGTTCTCCAATCAGTGTCTCAAGTGTTTTACCCTCAATAGCTTCTTTAGGAGCTATTCCAGCGGAAATTCCCCACTGGCTGGTCATCACACTTTGTTGTATTTGGTCGTTAGTGAATTTCCATAATTGTTCAATTCGCTCCCCGAAGTCTGCGTCATCGGCATATTCCGACAATTTGTTGCCGATGGATGCGAACTCGCGGCGTAGCACGTGTTCGGGTTGCTGATCGTAGAACCATCCTTTGTTGAAAACGCCGAATGTGTCATTTTGTGTCGATAGATCAACCGAAATGAAGAGAGATGCATAATAACGATTGAACAGATCTTGCAAAGCGATTGCCTGTTCCAGAGCTGCAATCTTACGTTGGTATTCTGATTTGCTGATACGCGCTATTTTTTCAACGCGGCTTTGGATATTCCGGAAACGTGCATTTCGCAGTGTCAACATGTTATCCCGAAGCAATGATTTGGTTTCTTCCTTCAGACCGGAGTTGAGTTGGTCAAGGCGACCTAGCAGGTTTTGAAGGTCAACAATATCAGATTCAGCTCGTTCTTTAACAACAGCAAGTAGGTTCTGTTCGGTAAGGTGAGCGGCAATTTTTGTGCGAATTCTAATTGCTTGNTNNATCTTTTCATGNTCTTGCAAATAGTGTTTCAATACTAGGATNTCTTCATCCAGATATCCTCGGTTGAGATTGGTATGTAAATTCAGCAATTGATTGATTCTCTGTGCTTCAATCCGGGCATTTCGTAAGCCGTTTTCAAGAATGTTTTGCTTGTCTTTTTTCAGAGTTTCNANCAATATTCCTATTGTTCGGTCAGCTTTCGCGGAACTGAGGAGCGCCTGTTTTTGTTTGATCTCCTTATCAAGCTCCTCAAAGCGATCTAGGTTGCCTTTTTTGGAGCGGCTGAGTCTGTCACCAAGTTCTTTTTGTTGATAGGAGCTCAAATTAAGTAGGTCTGTATCACTGATATATAGTGCAAGTTTTGCTTTTTCAGGGAAAAGTAAGGGATTTTCATTAAGTTTACTGATGGATTCGACAAAAAAATCTTTGTGGCTATCGGAGCCAGTGATTTTATCCCTGATGTTTCCCAGAATCTGTTTTTCTTGACTGATGTAGCTGGATAAGGAAGCCTCTGCAGAAGATATAATCCGACGAGCCTCAATTAACTTTTTCAGATCAGAATAGTTGAGGTGTCGATCAAGTAGTTTCTCGGGTGCGTACCGTAACAGTAATTTTCGTTCGTCTTTCAATTCCCAGTTTCTTAGACTATTCGACAGTTTCTGTATATCCTTCTCTAGCGGCTGGCCTCGTAGTTCAGGAGGAATCTTCAGTGAGTAATCTCCATCTTCTTCTTGCAGATCAATGTACGCGTCTCCCGGGACTTGGCTGAATTTTTCAGGATTCTCTGACTTCAGGTCGGCTTCCAGTTCCTTGATAGCCCAAACATCAATGCGCGCCATTGGTAGAGCAATTGATTCTAGTAGCTCACGTTGGGCGGCACGAGACTCTGTCAAGGCACGCTCTCGCAATCTGTCAATACGTTGGACAATATCTCTAAGAAACTGGGTAGTTTGTTGCGAGTCTTTTTTGATTTTTGATAGGTTTACATCAAGCAGGGATTTTTCCTCTGCAGTAAAATCCTGTTTCTCACGCTTCTTTCTCGACAGGACTTTCTTCTTTTGCCTGATTTGAAAATCACGCTGTTTATCGCGTAACGAATTAACATTAGAGACAGAAACAGACAAATCAGCCAGTGTANTATCAAGTGATTNCAAATCNTCAGTTACTTGGTGGACATCATGGTAAAAATCGGGTGGTAGATCAACGAGAACGTTCCGATCAATTGAAATGAGAATTTTCCTGCCGAGCTCTTCGAATTCAAGTTTATCGTTGCTAAGCCCTCGACGTAGGCCGTACATGGTCGGTGTTCCTGGAGAGTCAACGTCACGNCCAACAACATCTTTCCCAATTCCCTCCATGAATGCNCTCATACCAGCCAGNCCTTGGAAATGTGCATCNGTTGCCACAAACAAGACTGACCTTCCTGGCCGAAATTGCTTTTNAGAGAAAATTCGAGCTAGTTCAAGCATGCTGGCAATACCACTAGTTGGATCTGCTCCCGGTGCAATAGCAGGTACAACCGACATGGAATCGTAGTAGGCGTTGATGACTACCATTTCATCTTTGAGTTGAAGATCGCCTCCTTCAAGATATCCGCGAATATTTTGACCTGTTCGCCGTTCCCAGGTCATGGTTGACTTCAAGCGAACGGAAACTTTCTCATTCTTACTTTCTGCCGTAACGATCATTGCCTTTATTTTTTCGGCATTGGCTTTGTTGATCCAAAAACGAGGTACATTAGCAGGAACAGTCAGAAACTTGTTTTCTGCTTCACCACGGTTTGTTGTTTCTGGTTCGATGAAGACGACCGCTTTGGCACCAAGCATGGCGGCATTGATCCAACGCGTACTGGAATTAAAGTCGACTAAGACGACACTCCCTTCAGGAATAAAGATACTGGATTCAGAAGCGGCGATGAATTCTCCCTTCTCGTCTATCTGTCCATCCTTATCGTTATCTTTACCATCGGTATTATCACCAGGAATTTCGTCTATGATCCCGTTGCCATTATTATCAATTTTATCTTTTGCCCATATTGAAATATCGGAGAGTAGAGGGATTTCGCCGTATTCATCGATCTGTAGGTCTTCGTTGTTATCGACACCATCATCTGTCTTTTGTAGGGAGTCGTTCAGAATATCATCCGTGATAGCACCGACGCCAACATGAAAGCGGTTGGCAACACTCTCTAGAGTGTCCCCCTCCTTAACTTCATACCAGAATCCTCCGATGTCTTTATTGTTGAAGTCTTGGAGGTTGGAGGAGCCTGCGTAGAAGATAGGTACTCTTAAACCATTGGGAGGGAGGAGGGAAGTTCGAATGAGATTAGGCCAAATTGGGGAAATTTGAAAATCTAGAGTGGGTTCCCCACTACTGTTAAGCACTTCCAGACGACCGTCACCATGGTCGATTGGAACGGTAATTTCAAAATCGCGACCTTCGACATTCTGAAGCCCAATTTCAGTAAATCGGTCGAAAATGTACTTACTGGCATTGGCAGCCTCAGGATAACCCGTAACGCGCGTAGAAAGGCTGGAGAGTCGTGCAATATCTTTGCGCATATTTCGGATGTCTACTTGCTCACGGATTTTCACCGCTGCATCCGAGAGACTAAGCGAAGATTCCCCGTCTACNCCTTCCGCTATAAAAGCGCAGTAATTCANCATCANAAAANTCCANAGAAGGACAATGCAAAACGGAGTTTCAAATTTCCTCATATAACTCTCCTTAATATGTGGTGACANACCACAGAGAAAACTNATTTCGGACTGANGATAATANGGCAAATTCAGATTCTATCATAGTTNCAAAATCTTGTCAAGAAGCAATAAAANGCGTGTNATTTTCTANGGNTATTGNACTAAATTATACGTTACGTATTTNATACATNTTTCAAGATGCGACNATATGTGACAACATCAATTTTCTATGNTATGAAGGGCTCAAANAATTTNTTNNTCACAAGTCTGTGATAACTGGGTACGATGGAATTGTATTGGTTGTGATAAAAGGGCNTTTCTTCGATTTGGGCACGANTGCTTCAGAGGNAAGCTGAGTTGATGTGAAGCTGAAATTAGAATTTTCAAATCCGNTGGTCGCGCATGCTTAACCANTTCCAATTAGCATTTGGAATTTTGNTCGTACTCTAACTTGAAAGATCAAGTTANGGGNTAAAAGCANGATGGAGAACCCAGTGCTGAATTGCATTTTAATTACCTTCCTGTGTTCTGGGTTTAGTTTGCTGACAGTGTGTCAGATTATTATCAGTAGTTGCTTTTGCTTGCCTCCATGTGCTTTTAAGTGAATAGTACTGTCAAAATATCGAGAATCAGAGTGGCAAACAGGTTCGGGCATACAGGTTAAGCATGTCTTTTATTGATCTTCCATGTTCTGGTAAGAATCGAACCTCAATTGCTAAGACCAAAATTAACAATTGGTCAGCATACAGGCGTAACTTCTGTTCGTCTTTTTGGGTGGTGACGATGATGTCCGCTTTCATTATGCTCGCCCGCCTTTGGATNCGAAGTATATCTTTNNTCCNATATTGGTNGTGATCTGAAAACGCCATGAGTTCAAGATGGCTTGGTTGGTATCCTTCGACNGTATGAACAAAAGTTNNAGGATTTCCAATTCCGCAGACCAGAAGAATTCTCTGNTTCTTCAAGGATTCGAGTGATAAATCTTGGGGATCACCTAATTTGTATAGTTTTGTTGGGTGGTATTGGCTCTCAAATATTGTCTTTTGTCCAGCGATAGTCTCAATTTTTGAGCGTATCTGNGATAAGTTGGAANNGGAATTAGTATGNGTAAGTAACAACAGATCTNCACGCTGAAGAGACNGCTTGGGNTCGCGTAATATACCGGCTGGTAGNATCTGTCCNTTTCCGAANGGACGTNTACTGTCTATGACCACGATATCAAGATCGCGTTTCAATTGTTGATGTTGAAAACCATCNTCTAGTATAATGACTTGGGTNTTCCATTTTCTGATTGCTTCGATTCCAGCTTTATANCGGTTCTTGGATACTAGTACTGGGATTTCAGGGAGTTCCAGTGCAATCATAAATGCNTCGTCACCACTTTCCTCGGGTGAGAGAAGGGTTTTTGTGCCGTCCGACACGATTCCTGTTTCTGACTTGGCTTTTCTTTTATAACCTCTCAGTATAATGGCTACTCTGTAACCGGAATTNCGGAAATGCTTGGCTAGCCAGATGACGATTGGGGTCTTACCCGNACCNCCNGCAACTATGTTGCCAACGCTAATTACGCCGCAGTCAAGATTGAGAGATGTTAGTATTTTTCGGTCGTAGAAGTAATTTCGTGCCATCATAGCCAGACCGTAAACCCAACTCAACGGCATCAAAATAATTCGAAAGACTGAGGAAATGACACCTGCAGATTGGCCTGTCAAGATGGCATAGATTCTCAACATAAGATATCAGCTATAAATAATTTAAGATTAAATCAGNAACTCGTTNNCTCGCCCCNATCNACCCGAGAGATTTAGAAACTTGTTTGAGTTCTTGCCGTTGCTTTTGACATTGNTCAGGGTTCTCAAGGAGATCAATCNCAGTCGCNGTTACCTGATTGGTTGTTACTTCATCCTGCAACAGTTCTGGAACAATTTCGCGGCCAGCAATAATGTTAGGTAACCCACTGAATTCTAGATTAACGAAATGTTGTATTATCCACCAAGTCAACAACGAAACTTTGTAAACAATGATCATTGGAGTGCCAATACAGGCAGCTTCCAGCGTGGCTGTACCAGATGCGACAAGCATGAGATCCGCGGCTCTCATTGATGNGTAGACGGCATCCTCGATAATCTNGACAAAAGGCATATTGGGNAGAGATTGCCGGTCGATGCCTGGTGCTAAAGGGAGAATAAACNGNCATGATGGGATTCGTTGCAGAAGGTTTTGCGCAACTTCAAGCATAATCGGCAATAGGCACTGTATTTCTTTCCGACGGCTACCAGGCATTAAACCTACAACGGGATAATTGTCTGCGATATCAAGGGATTTCTGCGCTTCTGTTTGGGTGAAATCGGTTTGAGCAACGTCAAGTAACGGATGCCCGACAAACTCCACATTTGCTCCTTTCTTCCGATAAAACTCGGTTTCAAAAGGGAAGATCGAGGCAATTATGCTAGTAGTTTTGGCTAATTTATCGACACGGTTACCACGCCATGCCCATGCCTTGGGCGGGATATAGTAGATTGTTGGAATATTCAATTGATGCGCGAATTTAGCTATCCCTAAGTTAAAATCACCAAAATCGACAAGAACGACCACTGATGGTTTTTTAGTGGCGATCAATTTTTTGAGATCGCGTTGCTTCTGCAAAAATGTCGGAATCATGTTAAGTACTTCGCTGATTCCCATGACTGCTGAATCACGGATATGAAATAGTAACTTAACACCTGCTGATTCCATCAGATCGCCTCCCATGCCTACTAACTCGATTTCAGGCAATTTCTCTTTCAGCCTTCGGGCGACCTGTGAGGCGTGTAGATCCCCTGATGGTTCGCCAGCAATGATGACGACTAGCTTTTGATCGTCGACTGATAATTGAAAATTAGAAGTCATCCTAAACTACATTACGGCATAAGCCCGGGGTTCATCAGACCGGCAGTTTCATCATATCCAAACATGAGGTTTAAATTCTGTACTACTGCGCCTGAAGCGCCTTTCACTAGATTGTCGGTTGCAGCCATCACTATTGCTCGATTGGTACGGGGGTCAACCTCCAGTCCAATATCGCAAAAATTNCTGCCAAGGACTGACTTTGTTTGCGGATATTCACCTAGATCCAGAACGCGTATAAATGGTTCGTTTCGGTAGAAATCTGCGTAGACATCTAAAAGATCTTGGGTTGACATGGATTGCTTAAGTTTAAAGTACAATGTGGTCAAGATTCCGCGTGTCATTGGTACTAGGTGTGGTGTAAAGTTGACAATAATCTCGTCTCCATTGATGGCACTGAGTTCCTGCTCGATTTCTGGTGTGTGCCGATGGGAAGCTAGCCCATAAGCTACCAGATTGGATTCGCGGTTAGGATAATGTGTTGTGTCTTTCGGTTTGCTTCCCGCACCCGAAATGCCAGATTTGGCGTCGATGATAATTTGATCAAGTTCAACAAGCTGTTCGCTAATGATNGGAATAGAAGGGAGGATTGAAGTCGTTGGATAGCAACCAGGATTAGCAACTAAATCNGCTCCACGGATTAGGTCACGATAGCGTTCAGGCAAACCGTAAANAGTGTTTGNCATCCGACTGGGATCTGTGTGATCGATGCCATACCATTTTTCGTAGACCAATTGGTNATTCAGTCGATAATCNGCGCTGAAATCGATTACGCGGATGTCCTGATTTCGGATTTGAGGAACAAACTCCATGGCCACTTTGTGCGGAACCGCTAGTATGACAACATCAACCTGATTTCCCAAGCTTTGAATTTCTANCTTCTCGAAATCAAGGTCAATGAAGCCCCTAAGGTTTGGCAAGACACGATCGACACGCTGTCCGGTAAAGGTTTCGGAAGTTACCAATTCAATCTTTAAATCCTTAGGATGGGTTACCAGCAAACGCATTAGCTCACTGCTGGTGTAACCTGATGCACCAATAATCCCAATTTTAACCATTAGTTCCCTCTGTTTCGCAGTCCTGATAACTTGCAGAGGTTANCCAGGCCTGCTACTATATTATGCGGAAATAATAGCAGATATGGGCTGGATCAATCAAAGGAATCGTGTTGAGCGATATGGAGTGGAAGGCAGAGTTACAAGGGATGGTGGAGGATAGTCATTCTTCTGCGTCACGGCTGCGCTTTGGAGAACCGCTGAGTAAACACACCTATTTTGGGATTGGCGGTCCTGCAACTGTCTACTACGAAGTGGGGAGCATCGAAGATTTAATCCGGTTTACCGCCTTCACAAGTCAACAGTTTTTGCCGATAGCTTTACTTGGGCGTGGGTCAAATTTCTTGGTCAGTGACAANGGGTTTGNAGGTATGGTAATCCGGTTNGTTGGTGATTTTGATCAAATTCGNTATGAAGGTGATAGTGTATGTGCTGGTGGGGGNGTATCGCAGCCNAAATTAGCTAAATCCGTGGCTGGCCANGGATTNAGCGGTCTTGAATTTGCTCTTGGTATTCCAGGTTCAGTTGGCGGGGCAATGATCATGAACGCTGGTGCTTGGGGCAATGATTTTGGAGAACGTGTCGAGCAGATACGAGTTATGACAGACCAGGGAGAAATACTGAAACTTTGTCATGATCAGGCTGGCTTCGCCTATCGCCGGAGCAAATTAGACAACTACTTTTGCGTACTTGATGCATCTCTACGGCTTGTGCAGGGTGATCCGAAAGAAGTTACACAGTTAATGAGGAAATATTATCAGCGTAAAATTACTACCCAGCCATTTGTAGAGGGGAGTGCCGGTTGTATGTTTAAGAATCCTCCGAATCATTCTGCGGGGAAATTGATCGAAGAATGCCGTCTCAAGGGTACAAGAATTGGAGATGCAGAGGTCTCTACAACTCATGGTAACTTCATTATCAACCACGGCAAAGCCAAAGCCAAAGACGTACTTGAACTTATTGACTTAATACAAAACCGTGTGAAAGCTGAGAAGGAAATCGATTTGCAAATGGAGGTTAAACTTCTTGGCTTCTGAGTTAGAATGACCGTAACCTTGTTATTCTAACTCTACTTGGCGTCGATGCCAATCGTCTTGCCATAAATTGAAAAACAACTCNCGGTATGGGTGTTCTTTAATCAAATCTTCNTTTAGTGTCANTCCAAGTCCTGGTCCTGATGGCAGAGAGAAATAGCCNTCAACGACTTCNGGACAACCAATAGCCGCCTCTTTGACCCAGGCTTCAGANAAATCGTTGAAGTGTTCTTGGATTTTGAAATTGGGCGTGCTAGCAGCGAAATGAAGTGATGTTGCTGTGGACACGGGACCTCCGACATTATGTGGTGCAACTAACATGTAGCACATGTCTCCCATGGCAGCGATTTTCTTGGTTTCCAAAAAACCACCTGTTTGGGTAATATCAGGCTGTAAAATGTCGGCAGCTTGCATATTAATGAGTTCACGATATTCGTACTTATTGTAGAGCCGCTCTCCAGTTGCCACGGGGATATTAATTTTTCGTTCAGCTTTGGCTAAAGCTGCCAGATTATCTGGAGGAACAGGTTCTTCGACCCAACTGGGCTTGAATGGCTCAAGTTCCCGCGCAACCTCGACTGCTGTTGATGGACTGAATCGACCGTGCATTTCAATCAGAATCTCCACATCCTCACCAACCGCATCCCGAACCGCTTCAACTAGAGAGATAGATCTCTGTTTCTCGTCATATTCCAATTCGTAATTACCTGCACCGAACGGATCGAATTTCAAAGCTTTATATCCTTTTTGGATTACCTTTTTGGCAGCAGCATGGAATTCTTCAGTTGTGCGTTCAACCTTATACCAACCATTAGCGTAAGCCTTTATTTTCTCGCGACAGGCACCTCCGATTAGACGGTAAACTGGTTGGTTAACGACTTTTCCGATAATATCCCAACAAGCGATTTCGATTAAACTGATTCCCGTGGAAACAATTTCGCCAGCACGCCCATAGTCGTTTCGGAACATCCTCAAATATAAATCCTCGATATTGAATGGGTCGTNGCCAATAACATGTCTGTGTTTCACTCCGTCAAGATAGGCTAGTAGTGCATCTGTTCGGTTTACCATACGGGCTTCACTAATTCCACTAACCCCTTCATCTGTTTCAACCGTAACGAAAGTCAAATTCCGCCAACTTGTTCCCATAACCAGTGTTTTAACATCTGTTATNTTCAAATNTCTTACCTGTGTTGACGTTATGTTTTTATAGTAATTTATNGTAATTTATAGTAATTNTAATTNAGTTTAACAATTTTTANCTTCAAACTCAAATGGAATAGTATAACGACTTTATACNTGATATAATTTTTTTATGANTTCAAAACAGGCATTGATAGAATGGGATAAGCAGTATCTTTGGCATCCTTTTACTCAGATGAAGGANTGGTTNGAAGAAGAGATTATCATCATTGAACGTGGAGAAGGAATTTNCCTCATTGATATTGANGGTAAACACTANATTGATGGAATTTCTTCCATGTGGACAAATGTGCATGGTCACAGGCANCAGGAAATTGATGGNGCTCTGAAGGCTCAAATCGACAAGGTTTCNCACTCNACNCTGTTAGGNTATTCAAACGTCCCTGCCATTCAGCTTGCCAAAAAGCTGATTGAAATTACGCCAGNGGGNTTAAATCGCGTTTTTTTTTCNGATAATGGNTCGACNGCTGTCGAGATTGCCTTGAAAATTGCACATCAATTCTGGCAGCATCAAGGNGAGACTCATCGAGATACCTTTGTTTCTATCGATTNTGCCTATCATGGTGACACTATCGGCGCAGTTAGTGTTGGCAGNATTGATTTATTCCATAAGATCTTCCAATCGCTNCTCTTNCCATCGATTTCTGTTCCNACCCCGTATGTNTATCGATCGACAATTAGTGATGATCCCACTGANGTGCGTGANGCATGTTTGCACAAGNTGGAGTGTGTTCTGCAATNGGAGGCTGACAAAATTTCGGCTGTCGTGGCTGAGCCTATNGTGCAAGGGGCTGGAGGTATGTTGATTGCTCCTGATGGTTTTCTGCGGGGTNTTGCTGACTTGTCCCANAAGTATGGAGTTCTCCTAATTCTGGATGAGGTGATGACTGGTTTGGGACGAACCGGCAGAATGTGGGCCTGTGAACATGAGAATGTTGCACCAGATATTCTGTGCACNGCCAAAGGATTAACCGCNGGNTATCTGCCACTAGCAGCCACTTTGACAACCGACCGGATTCATGACGCATTTCTAGGTGAATATCATGAAATGAAGACCTTTTTTCACGGCCATACGTTTACTGGAAATCAACTGGGTTGTGTNGCTGCATTAGCTAATTTNGAGATCTTCGAACGAGAAAATTTGATTGAGAAAATTCAACCTAAAATNACCTATTTTAAAAATCGCCTCCAAACATTTTATAACCTTAAACACGTTGGTNATATTAGAACNATAGGAATGNTTGGNGCGNTTGAACTCGTGCATAACAAAATGACCAAAGAGGAGTTTTTACCTCAACTCAAAATTGGNATTCGGGTTTGTAAAGCGGCTTTGAAGCNTGGGGTAATATTACGTCCTNTGGTAAACACNATTGTTATCATGCCNCCACTTTCAATTACAATCACCGAGTTGGACCAGCTACTGGATACGGTCTATTCAGCAATTCGAGAAGTATTAGAGGCTNAAGTCTTCTTAAAAACGCCCCCTAGCAACNGATNTGTTACCAGAAGCGTCGGTGACCATAATGGTGATTGTGTGTTCTTCTCCTTCTAGTTTCTTAGTTTCGAGAAAGAGAACCTCTCGGTGGGAATCGAGAATCCCNTCTTCGGAAAACATTGCCTGCCAATGTTCAGCGCTATCGATCTTGTAGTTAGCTGAACTGATTGGACTAAGTTCATCGGTAACGACACATGAGATCTGGAAGATGCTATNTTCTGTTGGGTTGGATTTGATTGCGGCCAGAACCGGCTGGGTATTGTCAATGTCGAAAGGATCACTTATTTTTTCTATTGAAATGGCTTCGCTAGCCATGTTGCTTAATTTATCCGTTGCTTCAACTTTTAGCTCGTATTGACCGTTAGGCATTGAAGTCGAATCCCAAGTATGACTTGGGGACGTCAATTCTTTCTTTATCAACTTCCAGTTTTTTTCGTTGATTCCCTTATAATAGATAGTAAACAGGAGCTTATCCCCATTTCGATCTATCGCCTTCCAAGTAGCGGACCGAATTTTATTATTTTGGGATGAACCCGGTGTATTATTTTTGCGCTCTTTTGGAGGAGGGCCAATGTGTATCTTCAAGTCACTTATGTTTGGTGTAACATTAAAATGCACTGAAGCAACCCTTACCTTTTTCAGTATAGGTGCTGCTGTTGCCACGCTAGTACTAAGAGTCGAGCGCCACTGAACAAAACGGGCAGGAGGACTTGTGATTTGCGATCCTTCTGGTATGGAGAGTTCCTCTGACCAGTTGCTCCAAGTATTGTCAGGTTTATCCGTATTACCGGATCTAGTCGCTAGTGTCATTACGGTACCTTCAGGTGAACTTCCTTCCCAGTAGATCTTTCCCCATTGGGAAACTGATTTCGTGTCGTGGGAAACTGAAGTCAAGGTTCCTGTTGTTTCGTATCCATCTGCCAGTTCAAATATCTTCCCGGTGTTTCCAGTAGCTAGTATCAGCTTCCCTGATCTCGCTTTATGCATGGCTATGATTTGTCCTGCTTCACATTTAGCCAATGATACAAAGTTTCCGTCCATATCAACTTGATAGACCTTGCCGCTGTCACCAGTACCAACAATCAGGTTTTCCTTCTCCATTATCATTGACAAAACCAGTGGATCTGGAGCTATCCATAAGCGCGAGACAACATTATCTGAGGTAATCCGGTAGATAAATGATTTTTTGGGTTCAGGGGGCCTACCGTCCGGAGTGGGAGGTCCACTGGGTTTCTGACGAGGTTTGCCTTGCCCCGGTTGCGGTGGTTGTGTTGTTACTGTGCCGGCAAAAACATCGCCATTTTTTCCTGCAACAAGTGTGCGTACTTCTTTTTGTCCGGTTTGGTGGATAACCGAAACTGCCCCGTTCATGTCAATTCGAAAGATTGTGCCCTTTCCATCGCTGCCAGCATAGATGTTGTCGTTGTGAAAGAGTAAACTGGTCAGATTAGTTTCATCAGAATCAAAGAATATGTCTACCTTCCCATCCGGTGTAATTTTGTAAAGTTTGCCGTTTGTACCTGTTGCGGCGTATAGGTTGCCAGACTTGTCGAAAGTTAATGACCAAACATAGTTTTCATCTGCATTGAGAATTGTTGTTGGTGTATTTCCACCTGCTGGGATTTTGTAGACCAAACCACTTGGAGCTGTGCCAGCATAGATGTTATTTTGAGTATCGATGGCTAAACTTAAAATTGAGACTTCTGGGGAATTGTAGAAAAGAGAAAACTGGCCATCAGGAGTAACTTTATAGATTTTGCCTTTATTTCCAGTTCCTGCGTAGATATTGCCGAGTGAGTCCTCCACTAGGCACCAGACATAAAGTTCTTCGGTTTTGTCAACGATTTCCTTTAACTTGTGTGTCAACACCACCTCACCTTTACTGGAGATTGCGACAGATTCTAGGGTGCCGCTGGCCAAATTCTTATGATTTCGCTGCGTCCATGTTGCTGTTTTAACTGCAAATGTTGGACTTGCAACCGATAAAGTGAATGAAACCACTATGAAAATGCGAAAAAACCGATGAAATGTTACCATGTAATTCTCTCCTCTAATATAATTGAGTACCGTACGAATTTTACCAGATCTATTGTGCGCTTCGATTAATCATAATTCGCAAGAAGCGACTTCCAGCCAGGACATAATCGGTTGATGTTTTTTCCGTATGGAGGGTTCTACCTCGAGTATATCCTCCCTCTCCAGATTGTGTTTGGCTATTCATAACGGATAGCATCGACACAGTCGGCTCGGGAAATTCCTCGCCTTGAACGGTCATGCCGAATTTTGGGATAAAAAGTTCAACTATAAGATCCGAGTTATTCTCACCACGTTGTAATAGTTTAATAAGTTGATTGATGTTTTTAGGCTGATAATTTAGCGGGGCACGCTGACGTTGCCAGTTTTCATAGGATGCACCACTGGAGACAAGAAGGGTCACTTGGCCTTCAGGTGTA
>NZUQ01000065.1 GCA_002697225.1 Candidatus Poribacteria bacterium | reverse complement strand
ACATACTGCTTGCCTTTCTTTGTTTTGGCATCGGCAGTTACCGCGATATGATACCATTTCTTGGCATCCAAAGCTTTAGTTTTAGGGAAATTTTTTCTGGCATTGTCGGGGCCAATTAAACGTCCCCATAGCATTTTCGTATTTTCAACCCAAATACCAACAACCTTGGTATTCGGATTGCCACCTTGTTCCTCAGACGCCTGCGCATGGAACAATCCAATATTGGTAGTTGGTAGAGCTGTATACTTAGCCCAAGCAGCTACAGTTATCGAATTGGAATGGGATAAGGGAACAAGCGCATAACTACTTTTAGCTGTCTCAAACGACAATGCTTTGCCAAATTTACCATCATTGTCCCATTCCGGTTTATTGACCAGATTACCATGATTTCCGTTATCAGATGAATCTTTTACTTTATTACCACTACCTTCGTCAAACAACCAAATCCCAACAATCGAGGCTTTATCAATTGCCGCTTCAGTAGACAGAAACATACTTGACAACAACATCAAAGTCAAGATAGGAACTATTGTGCCTTTCATCCAATTTCTTATTGTCATCTCTATATCTCCTTATTGTCTTACACTTAGTTAACCTAAAGAAATCCGCCGAAAATACTTGAATGTTGTGGAATGGAGTTTCACATTCTTAACGCTTTTATGAATAATTAGCATTTGCTTAGCATGCGCCAAGGGCACCCAAGGCAGATCACGATTGAACACCAACTGAGCTCTCTTATAGAGTTTAGTGCGTGTCGCCAAATCTGTCGTCGAACGGGCTTGATCCAAAATCTCCTGCATCTCTTCACTTCTATAAAAGGCAATATTTCCTGCTGGCTTTCTAGCCGAATTTTTGCTCAGTAAATAATAAAAAAAATTGTCCGGATCAGCAAAATCCGCCGACCACCCCAGCATAGCCATAGTATGATCACCATTCTTAGTTTTCTCTAGGTACGTCCCCCAATCGTAAGTAACAATTTTGGTTTCAATACCCACACGCCGAAGGTCCGATTGAATGGCAACCGCTAATGCATTACCATCCGGTATATAAGGTCGTGGAACCGGTAACGCCCACAGCTCGGTTTCAAAGCCGTTCGCATATCCCGCAGCAGTCAACAGCTTTTTAGATAATTCCGGATCATAAGAGTAGTCGGTGGTGGTTTCATCATAGCTCCACATTGTTGGAGGAATCGGATTCTTAGCTGGAATTCCCATACCTTGATACAATTGACCGATAATATCACTCTTATTTATGGCATGATTAATAGCCAACCGTACCTGACGATTATTAAAGGGCACCTTATCAAAATTCATGGCCAAGTACCCAACGTTCATTCCTGGTTGCTCAATCACCCGTAAATTGGGATCACTACGGATAATNACNAGATNNTCGGGATTNGGNAANTCCATNGNNTGAANACNNCCGTTCTGAAGNNNNANTNACCGAACCNAATTATCNGGTATCGAACGAAAGATGAGCTGATCTATCTTGGGTCGGCCTGCCCAGTAGTCCTGATTGGCTTGTAGAACCACTTTATCGTTTCGATCCCATCGCACGAATTTAAAGGCACCGGTACCAACTGGATGATTGGTAAAATCTTCTCGCCACTTACGAGCAGCAACTGGACTTACGATAGAAAACGACGGCATGGCTAAAGCATAAATAAAAGGAGCGTAAGGACTCTTNAGTACAATNCGAATAGTGTATGTATCTTCAGCCGAAATTTGGTCAACGACTNNGGCCAAACCNCTGTCCGTCCAATAAATATAGGGACCGCCAACTTTGTGAAACGGGTGCTGGCTTTGATGCTGACGATTAAGTGAAAACAAAACGGCNTCGGCATTAAAGTCTGTTTCATCATGAAATTTAATGCCACGTCGAAGATGGAACCTCCAAATCAAGCCATCTGCTGAGGTCTCCCAAGACTCCGCCAAAGCCGGCTGAATATCGGTACTGTCTTCTGCATACTGAACCAAGGTATCGTAAATATTCTCACAAACNTTAAAGGATTCACCATCCTCTTCATGAGCAGGATCAAGACCAACCGAATCNCCACCACGTCCNAATATCAGCGTGTTTCCAANCACAATATCAACTGCAAATCCCAACAACAGAATTACAAATATTANCGAAAAAATTTTGAAGACCANGATAGACTTTAATCCTTCGTTNTGCTTAGCTANTCCTTAGAAATCAAGTAAGAAAAACANAAATTCATTTTCTCAGAAACCAACGAAAGTGTCAAGAAAAAACATTNGAAGACTAAGATCNCATTGGATGGTATTGAATTCAAGAGTCAAGGGCAACAATTTAACGTAGCGACAGAGAAAAATTGCACTATTTTTCATGGAAACATAGTATACACGTTCTTACCGAGTATAATNCCAAGNAGACTCCAAAGACTACCTGCTGCAAATTGACCNAAAATAAATCCCAAAAAAAGTGGCAACATCATCCGATAATATTTGACCCCTCCACCAGCGAAAAGAAGTCGTTTAGATAGCCATCCCAAGAAAATTGAGAACCATAACCATGTCATCGCCCAACCTTTGCCCACGGCATATCCAACTGGGTAGAAAGGCCACCATATAAATCCACGCTTTAATACGGTAAGAATAGCCGTAATGAAGAAACCAATTCCCACTTGTTGCATGACCTGAAAATTTGGACCTTTAGGGAATAGAATCCGGCTTCTCAGATGATTGAATTCCCCAATGCCCCACCTGGCAAACTGAAATCTATGATATAACGAAACATGAAGCAAAATTGACAAAAATGCGCCAACAATTGAAGCAATAATTATCGCTATCACAAGCCGGTTATGACGGACATCAAAATGAGATCCGATCTTGAACCCTTCAAGTTGATGTGGCATGGGATGGCACCGATAACCATAAGCAAGCCAAGATAAGAGTGTTGTGTTGGTTAAATTCGCAGCACCAAGAGTTCTCGTTCCTAGAAACCCAACCATAATACGATCTGGGTGAGCATTATGCAGCTCGTGTGTTGGCGGACCGAGCTCTGCCCGCATTCGAGTCATTCCAATGCATAAAATAAAATAGATCGCAAAATAACTAGCGGCGACCCACGGTGAGAGGCCTGCCTTATACCAAAACAGTACCATGATGGCTACACCGAAAATCATTCCAAATACGGCTAAATAGTAAATTCCATCATCCATTTTTTTGCTAAACAAACCTCCAATGACACTCATTATGTGTTTCCGACTAGTCCATAACGCAATAACTCCAATACCAATCCAAGCACCAGCACGCTGTTCATTTAGTAGACCAACTGCTGTTGTCAGCCCAAACGTAGTTAGAACAACCGGCTGCAATTTCCATGTCAGCAGAAAAAACCAAAGAGATAACGAGAGATCTAGCGGCATCAAATAACCCAACCCTATAGCAAACGGATAGACATAAATAGCAAATCCCCAATTCATTGCATTCCATGGTCTCATGGCAGTGGGAACTATATACTTGATTTTTAACGGTGGGATAGATGGAAAAAGATAGTTAAGTCCAGCGATGACTTCAAGAGCAAAGGCAATTATAAATCCAAGCCAGATAAGTTTATTGGAAAAAAGTTTAGACGTATTGGCAATCACCTCAACAGGCATCACAGTTAAAGGATAACTGAGTTTCTCATGTTCAACCCACTGTTTTCGTATCACAATATTAATGCACAACATGACAAACAGTAACAAAGCCACAAACCCCGTCCAAGCCAATATGGGAATCAACCAGGCAGAAATATATTGCGCTTGCCAAAAGTTTGCATCCCCTTCAAAATACCCTTGTAGTACGCGTCTATTTGGAACAGTCAACCAAGTTGGCAGATAGCGAAAGAAAAGCTCTTCCCACTCATTTTCAGGTGTAGCGTACCAAAACGGATTGGCCATTAACGGTACCAGTTGGCGGATAATGTCATGCCCAGCCAATGCGGTAGCTACAGAAACCATAATATATGAAGTCGCAATTTCAGAATCGCGTAAGGCTAGGTTTTTGAATGATCGTTTCAGCAACAGGTTAACACCTGCTAAAACGAAGAGTGTAAAGAGAACAGTTGGAAAAACAGAAAAATCGGTAAGTTCCCACACGACACGGTTTTCTGCCGAAATAATCCAGTAGCAATTCAGCGCAATCAGGAGGGAACCAAAAATTAAAACACGGAGAATAAAACGGGAGGTTGAGGTCTGACCGAATTCATCTTGTCTCTGGGCTACTATGGNAATCNCCTNNNTNCAGCTAGAATAAATAACCTTAAGTAATTCTACCAAAATGTTAGAAAATCATCAAGGGCCAGCCATNCATAATACAGATTGACAATAGAAAAGGGAAAGTGGGATAATCAGTTCCATAAATCAATCTTTTTGAGGTGAGCGAATCCTAATGGACAAAATTAAAGTGGGTATTGTTGGTACTGGTGGTATATCACGCGCACATCGTAGCGCTTACGAAAAAGCTGGTGGTTTTGAGCTGGTCGCGGTTTGCGATATTTTCGAGGACAAGGCTATCCAAGCTGCTGAGGAATGGGGTGTACCAAAGCAACATGCGTTTACAAGTGTTGAAAAAATGCTCGAACTCGACGAGATCGATACTGTGAGCGTTTGCACATATAATCAAGCACACAGAGACCCAACCGTGACAGCTCTCGAAGCAGGGAAACACGTTTTGTGTGAGAAACCAATGGCCGCAACACTCGAAGACGCAACAGCAATGGTCAAAGCTGCCAAGGCATCTGGTAAAATTTTGCAGATTGGAATTCATAGTACTTTCTCCGCAAACCTGCAATTTGCCCGAAAACTGGTAGACGCTGGTGTCACCGGAGACATCTATTATGCTGAAACGTGTGATACGCGACGACGCGGCATTCCTGGAGGCACTTTCACTAACAAGAAAACCGCTGGTGCAGGAGCAATTGTAGATATTGGCATTTATAATATGCATAATGCACTCTACGTGATGGGATATCCCACACCCGTTCGTGTCTCAGCAATTACGGCAGATTATCTGGCGGAACAAAACCCACGCTGGAAGGATATGGATGTGGAAGAGTTTGGAGCTGCTTTCGTTCGATTTGAAGACGGTCGCGTCATGCTATTCAAAATCTCATGGGCAGTACACCAAAATTCACTGGGCGGAACCTTTTTTTTAGGTAAACAAGCTGGAATTTCACTTGGAGGTCCGATTGTTCATATCGATGAAATGACTGACCAGATCCAGGAACTGGCAGACGCAGAAGGACTAACAGTAGAAGTTAAAGATGGTGGTAAAAGCTGGCAGCAGGAAGAGATGGTTGATGTCCACTTCTCCGGACTACCAAGCGTGGGCGTTTGGGAAGCTCAGATGACTGCATTTCGTGAAGCAGTAAAAACGAATAGTCCCTCACCAATTCCACCTGAAGGTGTATTAACAACTAATATGATCATGGATGGCATTTTTCGATCGCAGCAACTCGGACAAGAGGTTGCTGTTGATATCCCAGAAATATAATTAGTCTCCAANACAGGGCTGATTAAGCTTACTGTTTGAACAATTGAGTAGCATANATGGCAACCATCAGGATAATCAGCCCTGTATTTTAAACGACAGGAATTCAGCATCNTCATAGCATTTTTCAGANCTACTNAAGAGCNAGGGTTTGGTCGAAAAAGGTCCCGCATGATTAAAATCAGGCTTTTTTTGTTTNTCACGTTGCCATTTTTATTATTGAAACCCACGTTAGCTCAAGTGAATGTCTTCACGGCAGAAACCATTAAGCANCTGAACCAAGACCAAGGATTCTACAATAATGTCAGACTTAGTTTTTCCCATCACTCAGGTAATACCGATATACGATCGCTTTGGACACGAATCCGCTCTGATTACATCACTGGCAATTACCATACTTTCGGTGTTGGAAATCTCCAATTCCTAAGAAAAGATGACCAATCCTTTATCAATAAAGGGATGTTTCATCTTCGTGGAATCCGGCATATCACGAACATTTTCATGTTTGAATCGTTTGTCCAAAAGCAATTCAGCGAATCAATTTTATTGAAGGATCGAAATCTTGCGGGAGGAGGGTTACGGATAGCTTTCTTCTCACCCGGTGACAACCCAAAGATCCGTCTATATACTGGTATCGGAACCATGTGGGAAAACGAGCTGATTGATGATGCCNAGTTGGGNNAAATCAATTCTNATATTATGAGATCAACGAATTATTCCACTATTATCTGGCAGATTGATGATTGGATTTCCTCAGCCACAACGAGCTACTTTCAGATAAACCCGAGCCACAGGGAAGATTTTCGAATTCTCCTTGAAGGTGACATTGGCTTTCGCATAACAGATCAGATTCGGTTCTCAGTCAGATTAAATCTCCGTTATGACAGCCAACCTCCTACTAGAATCGCTAAACACGACCTCGAAATCACCAACGGCCTAAGTTTATCATTTTAGAAATGAGATCCTAAATTAACAATNATGAGGTTAAAAATTGGGAATCTACCAAGAGTTCGGAATTACACCAATTATTAACGCTTCTGGCGCAGTAACACGTCTTGGTGGTGCTCCGATGAATCAGGAAACATTAGCAGCATTTGCTGAAGCTGCCCNAGCATCAGTACCTTTGGAACAGCTTCAAGCTTCCGCTTCTAGGATTATTGCCGAAGCAACCGCTACAGAAGCAGGCTTGATTACCTCTGGTGCNGCCTCCGCTTTGACTCTGGGAACCGCAGCAATNCTGACCGGATATAACCTAAAAAGGATGGAGACTTTACCACATTGTCAAGATTTCCCAAACCAATTCGTCATTGCCCGTCAGCAGCGAAACGGTTATGACCACGCTATTCGTGCATCCGGTGCGCATTTAGTTGAAGTCGGATTTAATGAACTTGCCGCCAATGCGGGTGTTCGACAAACTGAAACATGGGAATATGGAGCAACTTTTAATACGAACACTGCCGGTGTCGTTTATGTATACAGCTCTAAATCCACACCGGATCTGAGACAGGTTGTGGANATTGCCCATGAACACCATCTACCAGTATTGGTAGATGCAGCCGCGGAACTTCCGCCGAAAAGCAATCTTAAATCAATAGCCGCCACAGGTGCTGACTTGGTCGCATTTAGCGGAGGAAAAGCAATTCGCGGCCCCCAATCAACAGGGATCCTTTGCGGTAAAAGGGATCTTATAGGCTCAGCAGCCCTACAAATGCTGGATATGGACGATCACCTTGAGTTTTGGGACCCGCCAGCGGATTTTATTGATAGAACAAAGTTTGAAGGAATTCCACGCCACGGAATTGGACGAGGATTCAAAGTGTCAAAAGAGGAGATTATCGCTCTACTTGTCGCGCTACGTTTATTTATTTCCGGAGCTTACGATGCATCTGTACTAACAGCTAGATCTATTCTTGAAGNAATTGCCCAAAGGCTGCAGGATTGTCCTGTACAATGTGCTATCTATGATAAAGAGGATAAAGAAAGCTTACCTGTTTTGGAAATAACTGTTAAAGAAACAATCAGTGGCCCAACGGCAATGACGATTTGCCGGGACCTCCGTTNCGAAAATCCTCCCATTTATCTAGGCCATGCTAGGGTTAAAGAAGGAAAATTACTGGTTAATCCACTTCATCTAGATAAAAAAGCAGCAGAGATAATTTCGGAAAGGATCCATCGGAGCTTCAGCTGAAATTAAAACACCACGTAAAAACAGTAGTGAAATTAACGATTTAACCAGATCACGATCCCGTTGAAGTTTACACTTACAAAACACGTAAATCCCCTGCCCAAATTTAGGCATCTAAGACAAGAACTGGAATNTATAGACTNACTCATATAGAGCAACGCTTNCTTTATTGNCCAATAAAGGCTCAACCAACATGTCTGCAATCCCAATCAGTCTCCAGGTGACTGANAGAAGCCTCATCACAATTCGATTTAACACACGATTGAGGAAATACTAAATAAGACGTCAAAAGTTTTCACTGANCCANTCCTAGACCCACGNATCGAAGTGTTTCATATTTCATGAAGAAATGAAACAAACAAAGTTTACATCTGTTATTTGACTCAGCAAGATAATCCTGAAAAACACAGACGCATCTCTGATATTGTCTTCTTCAATCTATTCTTATAGAATAATGATGATATGGGATTTTGTGTGTTGATGCTAAAACTTGGCGACAAAATATACGGATAAAGAAAATTCTGAACATGGAAAGAAAAAAACAACAGCGAGACTTTGCTCCACAATTTCCTGTTTCAGCCGTTGATATTGACGAAAAATTCCAACAAGCTGTTGCTTTTCATCAAGCAGATCAGTTAGCACAAGCGGAAAGAATGTGTAAACAGAATACTAAGATACAATTCCCAAAATGCGGAAGCTTTCCACTTTCTAGGAATCATCGCCTGTCAAACAGGCAAATTTCCAGTCGCAGCTGACTTAATTATTCATGCAATAGACATAGACTCCAAGCAATCCTCATTCTATTATAGTCTAGCGAATGCGTTGCGGAAACAAGGGAAATTCATGGAGGCTATTGAAGCATATCAGAAAGCTATTCAAATTCAACCCAATCAGGGGGAAGCCTATTACAATCTGGGGAATGCTCTTCA
>NZUQ01000064.1 GCA_002697225.1 Candidatus Poribacteria bacterium | reverse complement strand
CTACTAGATGGTCACTCACTATTTTGGCATCTTCTGCAACTCCACCAGCACCAATATACAAATTGTAAATAAATTCCCTAAGGACCGTGTGAGATATCGTTGGCATAGGCTTCCTTTTTTTTAACGAGAAATTGTAATATTATTGGCTATTTCTAGGGNAGNTTGGTTTTTTATNATGGTATCTANTATAGGGANANGTTNAAGCNNGTCCTNCTNCANAGTTTCTTCTCAATTCATTATATCTAGTCGCATATNGANTGNAAATATTTTAGTNTTCGTAAATNTNTTNTTTTACAAAATGCATGTATTTACATGAGGTTTCTTAAGTATTATCTTACAAAANTTGGATAGGAGAACTCCATGCCCATTGGTCATTTTTTTGGCGAACACGTACGTAATAGATATCCTTTTCTCTGTACTCCTTAATGGTATCAGTAAATTGGCATTTCCAGTCAAATTCCCATTGTTGTGGAGATCGGTTGAAGCGATATCCTGCACTACCNATTTTCCTGAGTCTACCAGTTCGTGCTCCTTGAATTAATCTATTCAACGGCATGTTAATTTGCTGACCGTTGATGTTTGATTTTACTATTGCTTTAGACGGCATTTCGACGTCAAGACAAACCCCTTGAGAAGCATTAGTCGAGTTATTTGGGTTTCCAAAAGTGGTTGTTGTAAAATGAATCCCAAGATCTCCATCTGGTTGCCAACGTGAGTTGTAGTAGCTTGATGGAGAACCTTCNTCTTTCTCTAGTGGTGAGACCACTTCCTGTCCTCGGAAGCGAGGTTCGACTTCAAGTATTTGCCCTTCTGAAATGCCAAACTGAACATCCCAATCGGTTTTTACCTTTCGTTCCCCCCAGCCTACTTCTAAGTATAGCTTGGTACGAATGATTTCAGGTTGATATTCCTTTGTTATATTATATTCAGAGAAACGTTGAATGAGATTGCCATTTTTAATGATATCTATACAGTCGATCGGCCCGCCACCTATGGCGTGTACTTCGATTACTCTTTGGTCTGTGGGTTGAATTCTTGATCCCATTGCGTGATTGTTGATAGAGTACTTTAATTGAATTCGATCGCCTGTTAATGCATAAGTTCTCCGGTTACAGATGGCATCCCATATAGCGTCTCGAGTTTTTTCTCTCGCCCAGAGTCCTGTACGACCATGTCCATAACTGCCAGGGTGTGCACTATGATGATCAGTGGAACCAACCACCCCGAAAAAATGATTTTGGCTGAGCCCATACTGCATGGTGCTTTCATGGTCGGAAGGTCCCATTACGTGTAGGAAAGGTCTTGTGTTTTCATTAGCTTCACTGCAGCCATGCATAGATATAATTTCCACTACTGGTGAAAAATCTTCGTCGAAGGTTTGCCAGTTAATTCCACGTTGTCCTTGCTTATAGCCGATATGATGTGGCAAAGAAATAACAGCAATATTTTGGCTTTTCAGTTCACTGAGCTTTCGATGAAGTTGCGCTAAATCTTCTACTTCTAGGATTTCTCCGGAAGATCCTTTGTAAATTATAGTCCGATCCCCATCAGCGCAGGAATGCATTTCGAAACTTAGGAAAGTTACGAACTTACCGTCTTCGTTTTGTTCTTCGACTATCTTCTGTACATCTGGCCATAATCTTCTCAGTCGTGAGAATCCTGCTTCATGAAAATCAATGATATATTGTATTTCATTGTCTGGTTCTGGCATGTCGGGCCATAGAGCATGCCCTGTGATAGAACAGAAATCAAGTTGTTCTTTTGCGTTTAGAAGCGCTTCTTCGATACTTCCATGTCCATAGGATATACCACAGTGATTATGTAAGTCACCGTAATAAATATTGAGTTCTTTGTAAGTTTGCATTAGTACCTTCGTTCGAATATGTCTTTGCTTCTCAGCACGTCTTGATTAGGAAAGTGTGGAATTNTTAGTTGACTGCTTTTTTAGCAAGTCTGAATTTTTTTCTGGTAAAATCACTCCATTCTTTCAATTTTCGGTTCCTGAAATTTTGATCTTCCCATCCATTGATACTAATCTGTGTTGCTTCATTTTCAGTTATTGGTATTTGAACCAAGATATCCAAAGCAGCCTCCCTTTTTTCTGGAATTGAACATTCGTTGATGAGCTTCCATGTGGATGCTAGTTGTCTGTGAAAATCGACGATTAGTACGCCAACTAAATCACGGACNATTTTCCAACGAGTNCCNCCTTTAATCGGNTCGTACTGGATCGGCACAATTTTTTGGGCGAAAGGATTGGGGACTGTGCAGCGCTGTCCTAAAGTTTCGTATAGCCTAGGAATAATGGTTGGTCGGTATAGAGGACTATTCCATTTAGGACCTTCAGGATCAGTGTTGCTAAGAACCCATAATTTTTGTCCTGATTCGGAGAGGACAAAATCGACAAATTTCTTAGAAATTTCAATGTTTGGGGCTCCTTTTAGTATGCCTATTGAATCTGGGGCGATGACTGCAGCATCAGAGGGTAGAATATATTTGATTCTGTCTCCCAGTTTTGCCATTTCTGCATATGCGNAGAAGTCTATTGTCATTCCATATATGACTTGTCCTCGTACTATTTGTTTGGGGATNAGGTTCGAACCACTCAGAAATCCTTTGACATTAGCCCCTATTTTTGTAATGATTTCCAACCCGTTCTTCCACCCATATTTTTGCAGTATAATTTCATAAATCATTAATGCACTTCCACTCAATCGTGGGTCGGCGGCGCCTATTTTTCCCCGTAGTTCGTACTGGGTTAAGTCTTCCCATGTGGTTACACGTGGCAAATCGAATTTTTTTCGCAACTCTTCATTGTTCATGATGCCGAAACTGGAGATGGTAGCCGCATACCATTGATATGCTGGATCGTATATTGGGATGCCGTATATGTGGTTGGGCAATTTTCTTAATTGGGGCTGGGGGATCTTGTAACTAGTGAAATATCCTTTTTCTGCAAACATCATATAAGTATCCACACCGCCGCCAAAATAGATATCTACTTCAATACCTTCCTGTCTTCTTTGAAATTCTAACTCAATAAAACGGGAGCCTTGTGATAGCCAATTTATTTTTACCTTTTTATTGGTCTGTTGTTTGTACCAGTTTTTAAATGCTAGATCAAATGATTTAGTAATACCTTCCCAATGAGGGCTAATAATTGTTAAAACGTCTGGCTTTTGCATCTCTGCCCAAGAGGATTTATATAAGCAACACAATAATAGTATATAAAAATAAAGAGGCTTTTTGTCCATTGGTTACACCTTGGTATATATGATGCTAAGGGGCGTATGGTTGGGTGAAAGTTTAAATGCCATTAAGATTTATATCACAAATAGTGNAACGTAACTTTGCGTGGAAGTNGTAAAGACTTCTTAGATATGGTTTGTTTATAGCAATCGAATTGGTTATAAGGCGAACTGTTCAGGTGCTTGTAGCTACCGGTTTGCTGGAATCCCTTCTGAACTATTTTGATTCAGTATATAAATGCGGATTCGACTGCTAAAAATTTGACCGGGTTTAAGGATAATGAGTCCCGCATCAATTCCCTTTTCCTGCAGATTGACGGCGTCAGTTGGACATGTNTAGGGTTCGAAACAAATAGATGCGCGATCTGGTGGGGTGTAAACGACTAGTTCCCGAAACTGTTTATCGGCTTCCAGAACCATTTTGGTACCAGCACCTCTATCATCGATCATGCAGCGACTAACACCATCTACTAGGCTTAAATCGGTGAATACATCGTCAAATTTCATTCCAGAAAAGGTCTTACCTGCGCGAAGATCAAAGGTCTCATTGACATCATAGATATGACCAGTTGGTAGAAATTGGTCAAGTTCCCAATATTTCGCGGCAGGTACAAAAATAAGGCAATTTTCCGCTGATGATTTTCTGGAAAGTGGTATAGAGAAATAGGGATGGATACCATATCCCATTGGCATATTATAATCACTGAGATTAGATACGTCAGTTACCATAGTTAAGTTAGCTGACTTCAGTTTGTAGGTGATTTTAAGCTGGAATGTAAATGGAAACTGTCTTTCGATATGTGGATAATTTGCTGAATTAAGACCACAGACGATGGTAGCTCCGTCATCTGTGTTTGTCGAATCAACATCAAATGGTTGATCGACGACCAATCCATGAATCGAATTCGGGGATTTTGGAGCTTTATCAAAGGTGTATGGCTTGCCTTCAAACAAGAAATGCCCTTGACGTATTCGGTTTGGAAACGGGAATAATATGGGATTCCCGTAGCCGGATGGTCGTTGTGCCAGTGTCTTTAAGTCTGGCGGTGGTTCGATGATATTGATTGATTCTGTGCCAACGGTTTGTGTGAAGCTATAACAATTATTGCCTAATTTCGGTATAATTTTTGCCGAAGCTTGCCTTTTGATGTCCCGTAATGTGAATACCTCGAATCCATCAATATTAGCTTGGTCTACTGTGTATCTTTTGGTACTCATTCTGGCTCTCCAGATTCATTGCGGGTGAAATCGGTACCATACCACTCGGGAAGTTCTAGATTTTTTGATGTCTTCCATGCGGTTACATAGAGTTGAGCGGTGAATTGTGTGGCCAGCGTAGAAAGATGATGTACAAAATTGGTGACTTCTGGTTTCAAAGACGGATGTTTTTCGTTTTCGGATGGAAATTGATCTGCCAGTTGGTATACTTTGTCTACTTCTTTGTGTCTAGCATGTGACATCGCTATAATGCTAGGCATTAAATTTTCGAATGGTTGGATTTTCAGGCCTGTTGCCAGTTTTTTTGGGGCTAAGTCTAAGTTTTCTATGATAGCATCAACTTTGTAGTGAATTCCCTTATTAGATATGACAGACCCGTTTTTGTCGACACGGCCGTTGTAATGAATTGTTAGGTGCAGTGGTTGCGACATGTCCTGAGCATAGTGAGAGAGGATCCCAGCGTAAACTAGGCATTTCTGTTGAATATGGGGATTTTTCGGATAGCGTCGGTGTTCCGTAAAAGCAACTGCGAGTCGTTCAGTCCACTCTGCTATAGTATAGATCAAAAAGCCTGCTTTCTCTGGTTTTACGTTGAGTTGGTTACATAACTGAATGTATTCGTAACGTGTTTCTGGCAGTTTGTTTCCTCGCAGGAGTTCGTAGTCACAGTAGTGTTCGGGACGCTCAGTGCTGCGCAGGTGTATGGGGCCACTTCTGAGAACTTGCGGATCAGCTGAGCAATGTGCAATCATTGCTTCTCCGTTCCGAAAGAACTCGGGCATATCTGACTCAGAGAGTGAATAGACTGATGCTTTTGATAGAATTACGTGCCCATTTGGCCACCAAGCTAAACCTAAATTCGCGATCAGCATTGGGATAATTAATAAGCTTGTTAAAAGCCCTCTCATTTTCATAACTCCTTTGAAATTTCTATGAGGATTATGGTTTTTCAGTGCCTTAAATGCGGTGGGTTTTTTGTTTTTTGACTCACTTTTTTGACTTTCCTTGATTGGCGACTGCTTCCATGGCTTTCTTAACTTCTTCTTCGTTTCCTAGATAAAATTTATCGATTGGCTTCAAGTTCGCGTCCAATTGGTAAACGAGAGGAAGTCCGGTTGGAATATTAACTTGAAGTATCTGATCCTCAGACAAGGACTCTAGGTCTTTGACCAACGCACGTAAGCTGTTTCCATGTGCTGTGATGAGTACATTCTTACCAGAAGTGATTGCAGGCACAATTTTTTTATTCCAATATGGTAAGAACCGATTGCATGTGTCTTCAAGGCATTCTGTTAAAGGAAGTTCAGATTTGTCCAGGTCAAGGTAGCGTGGATCGCTACCGGGATAGTATTTGCTATCCTCTGTTAGGGCGGGAGGTGATATGCTATAACTCCGCCGCCAAATTAGTACCTGATCTTCACCATGTTTATCAGCAGTTTCAGCTTTATTTAATCCTTGTAGTGCACCATAATGTCGTTCGTTCAAATGCCATGAATTAACTACTGGGATCCACATGAGATCCATCTGCTCAAGTGTAAGCCATAATGTTTTAATCGCACGTTTTAGCAAAGAAGTATAGGCAATATCGAAACCATAGCCTGCTTCTTTAAGGACATCACCTGCGGTTATTGCTTCTTTCACACCTTTTTCGGATAATTCCACATCGACCCAACCAGTGAAACGGTTTGTTTTGTTCCAAAGGCTTTCACCGTGTCGTAGGAGAACAAGTTTATACATGGATATTCCTTTCTAGTACTAGCAGATTGATAAATTTTGAAACCCTCGTTCAATTGACCAGTGCCGATCGGAAGTCTGAAAGACTTTTGCATTAGTCACTCCCGTTTTGCTGATCATTGTCTCGACTTCGTCAGTGGTCAGCGCAGCGAACAAGGAGTCGCGAAACAATTTGCGTTGATATNGGGTGTCTTCTCTGGCGTATGTATCAACGATTTTTTCTATTGCCATGGTACTTTCCAATCGAAGTAAATCTTGGATGTATAGCAGACCTTGTGGTTTCAGAACACGTTCGATTTCCAAAATGACGGAAGATGGATTTGGGATATGGTGGATGATGCTGTTTGAGAAAACTCCATCAAATGATTGATCCTTATATGGTAAGTTCTTGGCATCTGCTTTTTCCAGTGAAATTCGATCAGTTAATTTCGCCTTGTTAACATGCTCCTGCCCGATGTTGAGCATATTGGATGATAGGTCTATAGCAGTAATTTGGATGTTAGGGACACGTTTCGCTAAAATAATTGGGATTCTCGCTGTGCCAGTTCCAAGATCGAGAAAGTGTCCGTCAGCAACGCCAAGATCTATAAGTCGATCGACAAATGCTGTATTTACTTCCAGGAAGTCCATGGCATCGTATGCCTTGGCGTCCTCAATCGTATCCATAACTTCTGGTTCTAGAATGCGTTTCATTCTATGCGTTCCTTGGTTTGGCCAGTGATTTCAGTTTTGCAAGTGCTTCCTGCTCCTCATCAATCCAAGGTCGCGGTAGAGGTTTTTCCAGACGCTTACCAGGTGATCCGAGCACAAGGATATAGGCACGGCGAACCTCAATTGTGGTGTTGGGACCTGCATAATGAAGTGTTCGGCAATGATGAAATGTGGCACCAGCTGCTGGAATGGGACAAGCTACTGCCTGAGAAGGATCTAGATCGTCTGTTACCAAACCGTGAATCAGAGGATCATTGTTTATATGACGATGAAAGCGCACTTTGCCTTTATGAGATTTAGGAATGAATTGCATACATCCACTTTTAGTGGTAGAGGGGTCAAGTGGCATCCAGATACTAAGTCTATGTGGAAGTTCTGATGGATTCCAGTATGCTTCGTCTTGGTGCCAAGGTGTTTCAGCACCAAATTTGGCTGGTTTCAAGATCATATGTCCGCCACCGTTGACGTTGTCTTTATTAACTTTAAGTAACTTTGCTGCTAATGTGTGAGCGTTTTTAAAAAATATGGTTTCACGCAATTCCGGAAATTGGCTTTCAGGACCAAGTACTTGTGGAAGTACCTCGCGACCTGTATGTGCTCTCGGTCCTCCCAGATCGAAGTACTGGCCTTGTTCTTCACCTACTCGTTCTTGAAAAAGTTTGTTGTATATCTGTTTCAGCCACTCGATTTCTTCATCCGTTGTAATACGATCAATGCTTAGATAACCGTTATCGTTGAAGAAATCCACTTGGTAGGGGGTAACATCTACTTGAAAATTGGTGTTTGGTTTAATCATCCATCCTCCCGATGTATGCCACAGAAATTAAGTGGAAACTAAATTGATGCTAATTATGTATCAAGATTGAATTTCTAACGACAGTAAGTGTTTTGGTCTCAGGATTATCTTACGGATGATGGGATATCCGCTGCGCAACGAAAGCCTATATCGTTTCCATGGTGGTTGGNCAAATAAAAGCTTCGATACGATTGTGATGCATGTACTTGATTAATTCCTGATGGGCCTCCCAGTACAATTCGGAAGGTTCTATTATCTTTGTCTTGGGGGTTAGCCTTGGGAACTCTTTTTTTATGATTTTCATTGTAAGAATCTAAACACCATTCTCTTAAGTTTCCTAACATATCATGTAGTCCATAACCGTTAGGATAAGGTGTTCTAGCCAGCTTTTTTTCGGGTGACTTGCTGATATTAGCTACATCTTCTGTTGTTTCTATGCTGTTTCTAAGATTTGCTCCCTTTTTCAAAACACCGCCGCGTGAAGCATACTCCCATTCGTCTTCTGTGGGTAAACGTTTTCCTATCCAGTTTGCGTATGCCATAGCGTCATACCAACTGATGTNAACCATGGAATGTNGATCAGTGGGAGCGTATGCTTTNATCTCGTCCCAGTTTGGGGCAGGATAGTGAGTAGCTTGGATAAATTTCTTATATTGAGCAACGGTTACTTCATGTTTGTCCATGTAGAATGTATTGATATTTATTGTATATGTATGGGGTTCGTTTTGCATGCTGTTTTGGTTTCTTATCTGCAATTTTCCGGAAGGGATTTTGACAACTTTGTTCATAGATAAAGCAACGGTTTTAAACCGTCCCATTGTTGTAACTGTGCTTTTGCTGTAATCGATTAGGTTGTGTTGTGATTTTTTTTTATCTAAGTTCTTTTTGCTCGCGATTTGGAGCGGCTGGTTCAGGAGGGGGATGTTCTTCTTGTTCATAGCTAAGGCAACATTCTGAAATTTTCCTGCCTTCAGTGTGTTAACAGTGTACAGTGGAGTGGATTGTGTTTGGATTTCCTCTTCTGGGAAAAAAGGTTCGTCTGGTATTTTAATATTTTTTTTCTGGGCCCAATTTGTTTTGAAAGTCTCCGATCTTTCCTTTTTCTGGGTTTTGAATTTGGAATCTTGCCTTTGAAATAAGTCAATTACGATTCTGTTTGGATTGGTCAGTACAAAGATTTCCGGCTCAGCCGGGATGCGTAAAGGAAATGTGAATATAACCCGATTATTAGGCAATTCGAGAAAATTCATGTTTTTTTCTAAAATTGGATTGAAGATGCTAATTTGAATACTTGGTTTAATTTGGAAAGGAATTACTAAGTCAAAAATTTGTAAAGCGATTTGATTGGAACCTTTTTTTTCTATGTAGTTAACTTTTTCGCTGAATTCGAGTACAAGGCGAGTTTTTTGTTCTTCGTAATGATAGTGAAATCGCATGGCAGTTAACTGTGCATGGTCGTTTAAGGCTAGAACGTCAACTGTTATTAGCAAGATACTACACAAAATTGTTTGTATAACCTGTATCTTCATACNTGCTTCGTGACCATAAAGAAAACCGGAATCTGCTTTGCCTAATTATAGTAGAATCCATTAATAAATTCAAAGCTGATGTTCAATCTAGGAAAAATGAGAGCATAGCGATCTTGAATATTGTCTCATTTTCGGTTATAAATAGTCGTTTGTATATATGCATAGGTGCACTGGAATCTACAATAGTATATGGGATTGTGCCGATTGACCTAATCTGAAACTGCTGAATTTCGACATATGGACGTAATTAGATCTTATCTTAGAGTAATCCGTTATCCACTTTTTGCGATTCCAATTGTAGCTACGTTACCTGGTGCTTTGATCGCATCATCAGGTCAACTGTCATGGCGCGTTGGATTGGCTCTTCTCATCGCATTACTTGGTTACTTTGCTGGTATGATGAAAAATGACTATTTTCATCAGGATCGAGATCTGATTGTCAATCCACATCGACCAATTCCTTCAAAAGATCTTTCTTCTCACCAGGTACTGGTTTCTGCCAGTGTGATATATATTCTGTGTGTTGTTTTCGGTTTTATGCTTAACTATAAAGCTGGATTATTAGTGATTTTTTTGGTGATGATTTCACACCTTTATAATGCGATTTTAAGCCAATGTGGTGTGTGGGGTAGCGTTAGCCTTCCAATAGGAATTGGGACACTGAGTGTGTTTGGGGCTATTGCTGTGAGTGGACAGGTGCCGCGGTTAGTTTGGTATGCTTTTACCGCAACGGCGCTTTACGATTTTGGGACTCATATCATTACAACTTTTAAAGATATTGAGTTAGATCGTCGGGTTGGTGTGCTCTCAACCCCTCTGCAATTGGGTGTGTGGCCTGCACTGATCTTATCAGCAGTGGCAACATTTTTTTCCTTTGGTGTTGCAGTTCTACCATATTGGACGGAAAGTGTAAGTTGGCATTATATATCTTGGGTAATATTAGCATTGGTTGCCACTGTTGTTGCAAGAATACCGCTGTATATTGATCCGAACGAAGAAAATGGATATTTGGCACTCAAAGGCTCTATGGTTGGCGCGATTGTGTTTTTTCCCTGTTTGATTGGAGCTAAGCTTGCGTTTTGGCAATCGGCACTCATAGTTTTACCTTTGCTGTTGTTAACCTTAACTCTGTTAGAAATTAGCAAACAAAAAGTTTAGGATGTAGGATCCATTTTGACTGGAACTATACAGGGATCTACCACACCTAATATCGAGAAAGAAACCAATAAATTTTCTCGAATCCACTTTGTGATATTAGCTTTTGCATTTTTTGGTCATGCGATTGCGGCTCTGTTCTATGCCGTAATTATTGACAATCCGGTGGTTGCGCGTGCTGCTTATTTCGGACTAAAGTTGTTCGTAAATACTATCCCATTAATTTGGTTCTTTTGTCTTGATCGTCAGAAAATCAGATTGCCATCGTTTCAATCAGCCGCCTGTTTTGTAGGTTTGCTGTCTGGTCTCCTTATAGCNAGTTCGTTGGTTTTCCTCCATGAATTTGTTCTAGCGAAGTACATTAAAATTGATGGTCTCTATGAAAAAGCAGCTGTATATGGTTTGCGAGATCATTTCTTTTGGTTTGCTNCTTTTTTATGTGTTGTGAATTCNGGAATGGAAGAGTACTACTGGCGGTGGTTTATATTCGGAAAATTTCGGCAGNTGATGCCGGTTTCTCTGGCAATTTTCCTNTCATCAATCAGTTTTACGTTACATCATATCGTTGTNCTTTTTGTTTATATTCCAGATTTGTCGATGGTTATTCTATTTAATCTGGGGGTCTTCGCTGGGGGGCTAATTTGGGCAGGGCTTTATCAAAANTTCTCAAATTTCTGGGCGATTTGGTTAAGCCATCTGATTGTGGATGTAGGTATTATGGTAATAGTATACAAAATTTTGTTTCCATTAGCTTAGATAGCAATTTGATGTGCTTGAGAGAAACACAATTTACGCACGATGTGGACAACAATTATATTACCGATGGCAGTTGATGCAACCAGCATCAGCATCACGATAATCTGATATTTAATTGCCATTAATGGGTTAACCCCACTGAGAATTTGTCCTGTCATCATGCCTGGTAGTTTTACCAATCCCACTGTCATCATGGCGTTGATTGAAGGGATCATTCCCGCTTGAATTGCGTCGCGAAAAATTTTGACAGTTGCTTCTTGGTATGTCGCACCCAAACTGAAGAAAAGCTCAATTTCATCTCGTTGGTTTTTAATGTCTGAAAAGAGGCGATCCAGCGAAATTGCGATTGCTGTCATTGAGTTGCCAATAATCATGCCACTTATAGGAATAAAGTATTGTGGTTTGTACCATGGCTTGACCTGAATAATAACAGCAGTAACTAGTATTGTGATAACTGTATAGCTGATAATCATGGAAATGAATATGGGTGAAAAAATGCTGATAGAATCTTCCTTGTTACGAGATTGGATTGCATGGGTTGCCCAGAAAACCATCGATGTGTACAAGACTAAAGTTAGTACAAAACTCTCGATTTTGAAAATATATTGCAGTACATAACCAACTAGAAAGAGTTGTGCGAAGGTCCGAACAGTTCCCCAAGCTAAATCCTTTTCCAGTTTGAGTCTTAGTATCAGCGATGTCAACCCAGAAATAAGAATAAAAATAAGGCACAGGGCAAGTTTGACCGGTGTGATTTCAATCATTTCAATCATTTTTCTTCCCCCATTATACTGTCTTGATTTAGTGTGAATTTTTTTACTATTGCTCTTTTGGGTATGAAATCGAGATGTGTGACCAAAAGAACAGTTGTTTTTTTCTCTACATTGATTTGTTCGATAGCGTTTTCCACGATTTTTTGCGACTCTGAATCTAGGGCAGAGGTNGGTTCGTCGCAGAGTATGATTTCNGGTTCGGAAAGAAATGTTCGAATTAAAGCAATTCGTTGTTTCTCACCTACCGAGAGATTTTGTGCGTTACTTTGGAGATCTATGCTTGTAAGTAGAAAGTTTCCTAGCATCTGCTCTAGGATTTTTTGTGATGGTCGGTTTAGTTGACGACCCGATTTGAAATGAAAAGGTAAATTAAGATTGTCTTCGATTGAGCCTGCAATCATGGTTGGTGTTTGTTGCAGGTAACCAATTCGACGGCGTAAGCTTGTAATTTGGTGATCGGTAATCGGTTTGTTATCAATCCAGATTTGTCCTTCAGTTGGTTCGTGCAGCCGATTTAGNAACCGTAAAAAACTTGACTTCCCAATACCTGATTTNCCTCGGATTAAAATGAAATCACCATGTTCTACTGTCAAATTTATGTTCGCAAATAATGGCGATTTTTCTTCAAACTTTAAGCTGATGTTTTTTAGTTCAATTTTCATGTCGGTAAGATATTGACTCTTAATGTCTTATTGAGGTATTATAATTTTTGGATTCAATATGTCAAAGTATTGAACCAAATTCATCTAATTCCAATATCCAAAACAAGGAGTAGTTATGGCTGGCAATACCGTCGAAATTACAGATGGTAACTTTGAAGAAGCAGTTCTGAATTCAGATACACCGATTGTTGTTGATTTCTGGGCNGAATGGTGTGGTCCATGCAAACAGATTGCCCCAGTTCTTGAGGAACTTGCTACTGAACATGCAGATACCTATAAGATTGGCAAGCTGAATGTTGACGAAAGTAGGGAAAATGCTATGCAATATGGTATACGCAGTATCCCTACAATGTTAGTTTTTAAAAACGGTCAAGTTGTTGAAACGATTGTTGGTGCGTTGCCCAAAGCTCAGATCCATTCTAAGATTACTGCCGTTCTATAATCATTCTGATTCTTTTCTGGTCAAAAATTAAGACACTCAGATCAAAATGATCTGGAAAATGATTTATAACACGATCGGCATAGCTGCAATTTTCACTGGTTTCCAGGTTGCCTCGCTGTTCAATGCGAAAATTCGGCAAGGGATTTTGGCGCGTAAAACTGCTTTTAGGCAACTCGAAGAACAACTGGAACTGGTGCCAGATTTCACAAAAAGGGTTTGGTTCCATTTTACTTCAGTTGGTGAGTTTGAACAAGCTAAGCCTTTAATCGAGTCGATAAAAGGAAATGCCCAGATCATTTTGACCTATTTTTCGCCGTCTGTTCGTCCGAATGTTCTTGAATATCCTCATTGTGATGCACATACATATCTACCGCTTGATACAGCTATAAATGCGAAACGATTATTTGATTTAATTAGGCCAACAGTGTTGGTTTTTTCTAAGTTTGATATCTGGCCAAACTTGGTTTGGGGTGCTTTTGATCAGGGTATTCCAACTGTCTTGATCGCTGGTACTCTTCATCAGAAATCGAAAAGGTTGCACCCCATTGCAAGGCCCTTCTTCAAACAGGTTCATAATAAGCTTACGCTCCATTGTGTGATTTCTGAATCGGATGCAGAAAGATTTAAGCAACTTTGCGGTGATGACTCGCAAGTTGAAGTGACGGGTGATACACGTTTCGATACCGTTTATAGTCGCGCTATAACGGTCAAAATGGATCAATCCCTTCTTGCTCAGTCCTCCTTCAGGTACCCAATTGTTATAGCTGGCAGCACTTATATTGAGGAGGAAGAGATTCTACTGCAAGCCTATGAGCTTCTGCGTTGTGGGGAAAAAAATGGACTACTACACTTGATCGTTGTTCCTCACGAACCAACAGTTGAGCATATACAAAAGTTCTGTTCAAAACTTGATCTGTTGAGGTTTTCGTACATACTGTTTTCGGATCTGAAAAGCGAAATGGATCTCAGTGAAACGGAAGTTATCGTCATCGACACTATCGGATTATTAGCAGAACTATATAAAATCTGTGACATTGCCTTTGTCGGTGGTAGTTTTCATGGAAGGGTACATAATGTTATGGAACCAGCGGCTATGGCTAAGCCAATTGTATTTGGACCACGGATCGAAAACTCGTATGAAGCGGGACTCTTAAAAGAACGCCACGCAGCNCAACAGGTCTACAACGCNTCCGAAANGGCCGANATTTTCAGAGANTTGATATGTTCATCTCAACTTCGCCAACAAATGGGGGAGNTAGCAAAAGCNGTGATCGTTGAGAACCTTGGTGCTTCTCAACGNTCACTNGATCACTTGGAAAGATTTCTATAATCTATCAAGGAGTAAAAAAACTTATATTAATGCTTGATGGATATGTTTCCCGCCGCGTGAAAGCGCGATTTGAATTCCTTCCGGTGATTCAAGCGACTGGTTGTAATCGATTCCAAGGCAATGGTAGATTGTTGCCGATAGATCTTCAGGATGTACTGGTAGATCCGCTGGGGCTTCGCCGTAGTCATCGGAAGATCCGATGACTTGTCCTCCTTTGATTCCTCCACCAGCTAGCATGATTGAGAATACTCGTGAGTGATGATCTCTCCCTCCATCATGGTTAATAATTGGCGTTCGGCCAAATTCTCCCATTACTAGAGTAAGTGTACTATCTAGCAAACCTCGGTTGGATAGGTCATGGATCAGCGTTGCAACTGTTTGGTCGAAACGACTGAGTCGACTGCTCAATGACGAAAAGATGTTGTTATGGTTATCCCACCCGCCTAGATCAACGGTGGTAAATCGAACTCCAGCCTCAACAAGCCGACGTGCAAGCAGGCAACTTTGCCCAAACCGATCTCTGCGATAAGCATCACGCAATTTTCCACTTTCTTTGCTGAGATCAAAAGCAGCACGTGCATCGGCAGAACTAATCAGGTTGTAGGCTGCGGTGTAGAATTCATCAGTAGCAACTGCTCGACTGCTCCCAGATTCATGTTTTTTGAAGGCAGCGTCAACCAATTCACGCAACGTTTTGCGTCGATCGAAACGTTGCTGTGTGACTTTATTGGGTGTGACAAGGTCACGAACCTTAAAGTTCTGGCTGGCAGGATCTCCATTTAACGAAAACGGATCTAGTGCTGAACCGAGAAAACCGCCTCCACCGTAAGCGATAGGAGAGGGGATGGCTATGTAAGGTGGTAACGCACTGGTCTGTTCCTTTTGTTCTGCCACAATTGAGCCATAACTTGGTACAGCAAAACCGGGTAAAGGGCGAAAACCTGTCATCATGTAGTGTGTCCCNCGTTCGTGTGCCGCTTCNGGTGACGTCATCGATCGGATCAGACATATTTTATCCATCTGCTGTGCTATTTTGGGTAGGTGCTCGCAGATCTTGATGCCAGGTGTGTTTGTTTTAATTGGTTTGAAAACACCGCGAATTTCTTCCGGAGCCTCGGGTTTCAAATCCCAGATATCAAGATGGCTAGGACCACCGCCAAGCCAGATTAAAATGACGGACTTGGCCTTCCCTTGAAATTGATCTGATTTTGCCATGGTTTTGAGTCGAAACAAATCTGTCATGCTGAGTCCTAGTGTCCCAAGCATGCCCACTTTGATAAAATCTCTACGGTGGAAGTTGGCACAATCTGTAGCATGTGCTGATTTTTGGGTCATCTTTGCTATCCTCTTCTTAAACTTATGAAAAAATATTCTTGATAAACTCATTTGGCTGAATTGTGATTTGTCTCAGCCGCGGATCATCTTCCGTGAATTTTGCTCCGTTCTCAATCCATTGTAGGTATGGTAACGTATTCCTGAAAATTAAGTTCAAAGCGTAATCTGCTTACGTAGCTNACTATTCCATTAGTTTTCAATGAAAACAGTGAGTACTTAGGGCAAAAAGGTTAATTTGCCTGCCACGATAGTCATAGGGAATTTAGGATAGTGGTCGGTTTCTGGATTCAATGTCAGTAGCGATAGGTCTAATTCTATGTCCATTAAACTTACCACGACAGATTGCAACAGAACACCTTTAATTTTGTCCAAAATGGATCAATATTATTAAAAAACTTTTAGTTCTATTTTTGCATATTTAGTAATGTCGAGGGAGATAATGGAAAGATATTTCCATGTTGTTATTGGTCTTTGTACCTATATCTAGTATACCGAAGAAATCACGTTCACATTATGGCAATGTTCTTGAACTGTTGTCAAGTATTCTACTTCAGTCTTTCATTTGTTGGTTTTTCGTTAGTAGTGGCTATGAGCTGTGGAAACCAAAAATGTAGTAATAGTCTGTCTAAGGATTGCCTTGTCCAGTTATAATACCTATGCTATAATCGCACAGCGTGCGTTAATCTCTGTTATGACAGCGTTTGCTTAAGTTTAAAGGATTTTAGGGGGTATTTAAAAATGGGTCAAAACGAAAATGCGATTGATTATGATGGAGGAAATGGGGAAAGTACCTCCATTCTCATCGGTATTGTCGTTGCAATTATTCTCGGCATTATTATTGGAGGATATGCACCGGAATTTGCTAAACATTTTGATATTCTGGGCCAGATTTTTCTCAATTCGTTGAAGATGATTGTGGTTCCGTTAGTTGTCCTTTCGATGATTGTTGGTATTACAGGATTGGGTGATATTAGAAATATTGGAACGATTGGTGGTCGTACTGTACTTTATTATATGGNGACAACAGCGGTTTCTGTGATTATTGGAATANTAGTGGTTAATATTGTTCGNCCTGGTGTTGGTATTTCNNCGGGNGAAAGGCATCTNGAGTNCTTGTATACNTTNGATGNTCGTACAGTTAATATAGGAGATAAGAGTTGGGACAAAAAGGGTTTTAAGAACTATGAGCAGANGGGGGATAAGAAATATCTGCTTGTCCTTTCTGATCAGAATGTTCAAGGTATTATTGAATCGGTTACTCAAAATTCGGCAACGGTTAAAACTTGGAAATACGTTGAGGCTGGCGATGTCTACTACGTCCAAGCAGGTGATACTGAGAAGGCTCTTCGTACAGTAAATGGTCAAATCATATCTGCAGATCCTGATTTGGTAGCTAGAGGGACAGGTGTTGAAATCAGATTGCCAATTGCTGATAAGGTAGCAAGCAAGAAGGATAAAGGGATTGTAGATACAATGAAGGAAGTTGTCCTTGGCAATTCGGTTACTGGCAAGCAAGGGATGATTCCCATCAACATCTTTAAGGCCATGGTACAGATGGACATTTTACCTTTGATCTTTTTTTCATTGNTNCTTGGTGCTGCTCTGACAGTNGTAGGNGGATACGCCGAAACTGCTATTAACACCATTTCGGCTCTNAACGATGGNGTAATGAAAATTGTACATTGGATTATGGTTGTCTCACCTATAGGGATTTTNGGTTTAATGGCTGGTAGGATTGGTAAAGAAGGTGGCTTTGCTGGTTTTTTNCCCGAATTGGTTGCNGTTGGCAAGTATAGCTTTACCGTATTGCTCGGCTTAGGTATTCACGGCGTCGTGGTTTTACCACTCATTCTCTGGTTAATTGGTAGAAGAAACCCCATTACTTATGTTTCTGGTGTTNCTACTGCTTTACTTAATGCNTTTTCTACTGCTTCNAGTTCAGCTACACTTCCTCTTACCATGGAAGGTGTCGAGAGCGGCAACAAAATTTCGAATCGGACCTCGAGTTTTGTCTTGCCATTGGGTGCAACTATCAACATGGATGGTACAGCGCTTTACGAAGCTGTGGCCGCGATTTTTATCGCCCAGGTTTATGGTGAGGAACTTGGTTTTGCCAAGCAGCTGGTGATTGTGTTGACGGCGACGCTCGCGGCCATCGGTGCTGCTGGGATTCCGCAAGCAGGATTAGTCACTATGGTGATCGTGCTCAGAGCTGTTGATCTTCCCATNGAAGGAGTCAGCTTNATTTTGACCGTTGATTGGCTTTTGGATCGTTTCCGAACGACTGTCAATGTCTGGGGTGATAGNGTTGGGGCTGGAATTATTGAAACATTAGAGAGTAATGATGCTGAATCTGCAACGACCTAGTATGGANANAGNGGATGGAGAAACAAAATACTGCATCCAGTGAAAAGATTACCAGTGGCTCAATGATCGCNATTGTTGTGATTATTTTTACTGGATGTTGGGTTGCGTTTGCCTATAATCAAAACTTAGGAGTAGATGACAGTCAANCTGTTTTGCTTCTGCACCCGATTGTCGCGGTTTTATTGATTGTGCTTCTCGTCCGAGTTCGGAAACTTATAGAAGTGCCTAGCATTGTTTATATGTTGATTGTTATGATCAGCCTCTGGCTTTTAATCAATTTGTCAAATATGCTAATGCCCTTCTTTTTTGGATTTGGACTTGCCTATTTCTTCCGNTTTATTGTTGGGGNNATCCAAGAAATTCCGCTGCCGTTCGGAAGGCGATTGCGTGTTCCAAAGATTGTAGCGAGTCTTATTCTCTTTGGCCTGACACTTGGTATTATCGGTTTGTTGTTTTGGATTGTGATACCCCAAATTGTTGATCAGACGTTGGGTATGAGCGAAGGTTTGGTCAAATTCTACCGAGATACGATTGTGCCCTTTGTCGCAGGTACCAGCGAAGAAAAAGGTGTCCTCGATAAGATCGAGGATTTCGGGAATAATTCAAGTTCGAGTTTGATCCGTAAAGTAACCCAATTTGCTAAGTATGAGGGGCAAAAAATTGTCGATCAGGTGCAAAATTACCTTACAGCTAACTTGGGGTCTCTGGCTGAAACGGGAACAGATTTTTTTGGTCGTGTTTTCCGGCGTTTTTCTTCAATGGCCATTGGTGTTGGAGGGTTTTTAACTACAGCGTTTCTGACGTTAATGGTGTTGATCTATGCTGGACATTCACTGGAAACTTATGTTGGAAACTTTGTGGATTTATTTCCATTAGAGAAACAGGGCCATGTATGGCAGTATCTACATGAAATCAACAAGAACATGGAAGCTTTTTTGCGTGGGCAGGTAGTTGTAATTCTGGTGATTAGTTTGATCTCGATAGTTGTTTATTCTATCATTGGCGTGCCGTTTGCACTTGTTGTTGGCTTGATGGCGGGTATTTCAAACGCCATTCCAACCTTTGGTCCCTTTATCGGTGGTGTGTTTGCGATGCTTGCCTTACTGATGGGATTTGCCGCAGGAAATTTCTTGCTTGTTGGTTTCTTAATTCGTGTGGTTGCCATAATCTGCGCCATTCTGGGAATCCAAGCAATAGATAATTCACTCATTTCACCGAGGATTATGAGTAACGCTGTTGATGTTGATCCACTACTAATTATGTTTGGTGTGATTNTTGGCGCCTCAATTTTTGGCTTTTGGGGGGTTATTCTAGCTATTCCTGTAATTGTTGTTTTNAAGTCAATTGTAACGGTTTCAAAAGAGTTATGCANATGAGTTTACCAATTGTAGCGATTATTGGACGTCCAAATGTCGGCAAATCGTCATTGTTCAATTTAATTGCCAAAAAACAGATCTCAGTGGTNCACGATTATCCTGGTGTTACTCGAGATAGGATCTACGCTGATATTGAGTGGGACGATTGCTGTTTTACAATTGCTGACACTGGCGGATTGGATGCTAAGCCGNAAGAAGAGCTGATCGATCAGGTGCAGCATCAGGTCGAGACCGCGGTAGAAGAAGCAAAAGTAATTGTTTTTCTCGTTGATGTCCGAACTGGTGTTATGCCACACGATCTGTTAGTAGCAGAGAAACTGCGACAGGCTGATAAGCCGNTTTTTTTAGTTGTGAACAAGGTAGAAGGGAAGAAATTTGATAACGATATCTATGATTTCTACCGATTGGGGCTGGGTGAACCAATTCCGATTTCGTGTGCCCAGAACTGGGGAATTGGGGATTTACTTGAGCAAGTTGTATTTGCCCTTCCTGAATCGAATGTTGAGGACGTGGGTTTGTCATCGTCAATAAAAATTTCAATTGTTGGACGTCCAAATGTTGGCAAATCTTCGATTATGAATGCGGTTCTAGGAGAAAATCGTATGATCGTTAACGATAAACCAGGNACGACACGAGATGCTGTCAACATTCATTTTGTGTATCAGCATATTGAATTTGAGTTAATTGATACGGCTGGAATGCGGCGNAAATCCTCGGTAAAGGATNAACTAGAACAATTCAGTGTTCAGCGGGCCATCAAGAGCATTCGACAAAGTGATATCGCTTGGTTGGTTCTTGATGCATCAGATGATATTGCTAAGCAAGAAAAGATGATTGCCAATTATATTGCTACTCAAGGGAAGGCGTCGATTATCTTGGTTAATAAGTGGGATCTGATCGAAAAGGACAATGATACTTTCAATCGGTTTGTAGATCGTATCCATACACTTTTCCCGCAGTTGGATTATGTGCCAATTTTGTTCATTTCTGCTTTAACGGGGCAGCGTGTGACAAACGCGCTTGATTTGAGTTTGGAAATTCACCGTGAGTATTGCACTAGGATTTCAACCACAGAACTAAATAGCGCGCTGACAAAGATCAAATCAGTCCATCCTCCTCCGAGAGTGGGTAAGGTCCGTCCTAATTTAAAGTATATTACGCAAATTGACGCCAAACCTCCAACCTTCCTGATATTTGCTAGTTACCCGCATAAGATCAAAGCTCATTATGAGGCCTATGTTGTCAATGAACTGCGGGATGCTTTTGGTTTCGAAGGAACTCCACTGCAAATCTATTATCGTTCCACATCAAAAAAAGCAAATTGAAAAACCTACCGATAGATTGCACTGCTATTCCTAATAGGTGATTTTACAAAGTAAAATAAGCTACCTCAGGTTCTTCCTAGATCTATAGAGGTCTTTTGCCTTTGTTTAGGTTTTTCCTGTTTGTTGCTATGAATTGAGCCTTGAAATTTCCAGATTAAAATAATCGTGTTGTCTCGTTTCGGACGGATAGCTGGCGGGCAAAACGTTCCTTGACCAAATTGTAGTTTCCACAGTAAAATGAAAATCATCAGTTAATCTACTTACTTATATTAAGGAGTTTTTGAAATGAGCAGAATCCCAATTGCNTTAGAACTTTATTCGGTCCGTGAAGACGCTGCTGAGGATACGACAGGAACCTTGGAAGCCGTAGCAAAAATGGGGTATGAAGGCGTTGAGTTCGCTGGGTATTATGGACATAGTGCAGAAGATCTTAGAAAGGTGTGTGATGATCTCGGTTTGCAAATTATTGGTACGCACACAGGTTTGGACACGCTTTTGGGTGATCAGCTGCCAGCAACTATAGAGTATAATCAAATACTTGGTAATAAGTACCTGATAGTTCCGGGACTACCAGGAGAAAGAACATCTACGACATCTGCTTGGTTGGAGACGGCTGGGATATTTAATGAGATTGCTGAGCAGGTTGCCGAACACGGGATGCAGACCGGTTATCATAATCATAGTGCTGAATTCAAAAAGATGGATGGTGAATATCCATGGGATACATTTTTTGGTAACACGCGTAAAGAGGTAGTGATGCAACTTGATACTGGTAATGCGTTGCATGCTGAGGTTGATGTTGCGCCATTTATTGAACGTTACCCTGGACGTGCGCAAACAGTACACTTGAAAGAGCATTCATCCACAAATAGTAAAGCTTTAATCGGTGAAGGTGATGTCAATTGGCAAGAGATATTTAAATTGTGCGAATCAATTGGGTCAACTGAATGGTATATTGTCGAACAAGAAAGCTATGCTTTTTCCCCTCTAGAATGTGTTGATATTTGTCTGAAGAATTTAAAGAAAATGGGCAAGTAAAGCATTAATTAAACAGAGATCGGCAATAATTCATGTAATTTGCCGATCTTTTTTTGTCCTGAGAGAAGACTGTAAGTGAAAATGAAAGTTGCAAGGGACAATTTAAATCCTAGAAATCCTAAACTGAAGATTTCAATTTCCATAGCTGTTTTTGTGTTGATTTGTCTTTTGGCTATTTGGGGTGCGTCGCAATTTAATCAAGTTGGAATTGTTTGGTACAGCATCGTCCCACCGCTTTTGGCAATTACAATGGCAATTGCAACCAATCGTTTATTGACGAGCTTGGGGGTGGCTGTTGGGATAGGTATAATTTTATCGTCAGTACAGAAGAATGTCGGTTTCGAAATGCCATGGTTCCTAATACTCGGGAGTGAAGGTTGGTCAATTTCCAAATCTGTAATTGGGACTTTTAATCTTTCAGTAATCATTTTTATCGTACTTATTTTATCCATGATTTCAGTGATGATTATATCAGGAGGAATGCAAGGTGTTATTAATTGGTTGTCGCAGTTTGCTAAAGGTTCTAGATCAACACAGTTGGTGACAGTATTGATGGGGTTGGCTATTTTTATTGATGACTATGCTAACACGATGATCGTTGGTTCTGCGATGCGGCCGGTGACAGATAAGAAAAAAATTTCTCGCGAAAAACTAGCGTTTCTAGTTGACGCAACAACTGCGCCGATTGCAGGGTTGGCGATTGTGAGCACATGGATCGGCTATGAGATATTCCTTTTTACTTCAACGGCTGAATCGATTGGAATTGACAAAGATGGGTACTCGATGTTTTTCGATGCACTTGGCTACCGATTCTACTGTCTCATGATGGTCATTTTTGTTTTTGTCAATGTGATTAGTGGTCGTGATTTCGGCGAGATGTTAAAAGCAGAAAAGCGATCACATTCGAACGGTGCTGTTCTAGCGGTAGACGCAACGCCCATGACATCTAAAGTTTTTTCAACACTCAGTCATAATCCAGCTGCGAGAATTTCCTCTCTCTCTGCTACAATTCCGATTGTGATGTTATTTGGTACAATGGTAACAGCATTTTGGTTTTATGGAGGAAGTTCAGGCTCTTTTTGGTCATGGACAACTTGGCGAGAGATTCTATCAAGAGTAGCTGAAGAAGGGAATAATGTTCAAGTATTGGCGATTGGTTCGGGGGTTGGATTGTTTACGGCAATTATTTTCGCGATCGCTGTCTCAGGAATTGGTTTTGGTCAGACATTCAAAGCAATCCTTCTAGGGCTGAACGGCAGTCTGTTACCGTCGTTAATTCTGATTTTTGCTTGGGGATTAAAAGAAGTTTGCGATGCCTTGCGGACCGGAGATTTTTTGGGTGCAACAGTTAGCAATGTCATCTCACCAGTCTGGTTTCCAACAATTATCTTTGTTGTTGCTGCGTTAACATCATTTGCGACTGGTACGAGTTGGGGGACAATGGCAATTTTGATTCCAATCGCCACGCCAATTGCATTTGGCTTAGATGGATCCACCTATGGTATTACAACGATTATTTGTCTTGGTGCCGTACTTGACGGATCTATCTTTGGGGATCACTGTTCCCCGATTTCCGACACCACNATTATGAGTTCTATTTCTNGTTCATGTGANCATATTCANCATGTTCGGACGCAATTACCATATAGTTTAACGGTGGCAGGGCTCGCAATTATTTTTGGATATTTGCCTGCGNCATTTAGATTCCCACCGTGGTTCTTGATCACATGTGCAACGGGAGTGATTGTCCTGATATTTCTTTTTGTTGCNNAGNCGGTATCAGGTTCAAGGTGAAAAGTGACTAAATTATGGATTATTNGTTTGCNCTTTAAATNAAATTGGNTGGAGGCTTAGGCATTTCTCCNCCTCCTAGGACCGACTGNTCGAAATCAATTATTGCACCTGTCATTAATCCGGATTCTCCAGATGCTAAATAGGCAATTGCACGGGCTGCTTCTTCCACCTTAATTAGACGGCCAAATGGTTGTTTNGCTTCCGCTTCATCCAGCCAATCCTGTCCGTTACTATGATATTTCCGCTGAATTAGATCTTCGCCTGGGGTGTCCATCCAACCAAGGTTCAGGGCGTTCAGGCGAATACGATGNCGCATGACTGCATAAGCAACGTTCTTGGTNAGTGTCACCAATGCTCCTTTTGAAGTTGCATAAGGTGTCAGATGAGGTTGACTGCCATAGGCTGCAATGCTGGTGACATTTACGATTGATCCCTCAATACCNTCACGTTTCATAGTTTGAAGTACATTTTGTATCAAAAGGAAAGGTGCACGAACATTAACCGCCATAATACGNTCCCATAACTCTACTGATGAGTCCCAGATAGTACCCCGATCTGTGGTCGCNGCAGAATTTACCAATATGTGAATTCTGCCGAANGTTTTATCAGCAACAGCTACAATCCGTTTGCATTCCTCAACATTTTCTAGATGAGCTTGTACGAAATGTGCTTGGCAATCAGCAGATGTTAAATCGCTAGCAATCGCCTTACCACGTTCTGAATTTCTTCCTGTGATGATGATTCCTGCAGCACCTCGATCGGCAAACAATCGTGCAGTCGCTTCACCTAGCCCTTGGGTGCTACCAGTAATGATGGCGTATTTACCCTCAAACGAGTTCAGATGGGACACAAAAGCCGACCTCCAAAAAACATTCGTTTATTGTTTAGATAACTTAGATTATTACTAAGCTGTTACGTTTTACCAACCCAGTTTTTCTGACAAATAAGCTCTGTTCCGCTTGGCACTGGTTAGCGGGTCTACATTTGATTCAGGAAGAATATCTTGNTCAACCGTGCCCCATCCTTGATAGTTCATTTNATTTAGAATATTACGAATCGCAATAAAGTCAACCGTCCCTTNTCCCAGTTCAGGAAAGACACCTGCGGTAACTCCATCAAAATAGTTTCCTTCTTCTNTCAGCACTTTTTGTAAAATATTTTGGTTGCAGTCTTTGATGTGTANATACCAGACGCGATCACGCCACTTATTGAGNACATCAACTGGGTTGCCTCCGCCATAGGCAATGTGTGCCATGTCAAAGCAGAGGCCAACCAATTCCGGATTGGTACGTTCCAGTACGGCATCAATCTCAGTCGATGTTTCCAGNTAACCTCCAACNTGTGGATGGATGACGGACTTCAGACCAAATTCTTCCCAAACCATTTTGGCAAAAGCATCCACATTACTGGCGAAGGTATTCCAACCGTTTGCATCTAGGCTATCTTCTGGCTGGATGCGCCCTGCTCTTTTAGATCGATGATCAGCTACAAAAAGCGCGTCAGACAGGACTATCCAACTGCAGTCCAGGGCTGATAGCACCTGTGCTGTTGTGATTGCTTCTTGATATACATCAGAAAGTCCATGTGGATCAATAAAGTTGACGATTGTAAACGCTGAGATCAATTTCAGNTGGCGTTGTAACAGCTGATCACGCAATTTGGGAATGTCAAAGGGNAAATAGCCATATGGGCCAAGTTCAGTCCCATTGTACCCTGCGGCCTTTATTCCATCTAGTACTTGAGTGTAAGGAGGTACATTAGGTGTGTCTTTCATCAGTACTCCCCAAGAAACGGGAGCCGTAGCAATATCGATCTGCATCACAGNTCCTTCCNNATTANAGAATTGGGTTTGTTGCTCAGNGNGTTTTGTTCGACAATATTAAAGTTTACAGTCTAAGTATAGATCTTTTTTTATAGGNTTAGACTGTTAGGCCTGCTTCCTGTTCTTCTGTTANNTCCACTNNGTCTGAGATATCAGCTGGTTTGCCAGTCAGNTTGAGCGTCTGTCGTATTTTGGCTTCAATTTCGCNCGCGATCTCTAGNTTTTCTTTCAGATATCCTATTGCNTTGGCCTTTCCTTGNCCAAGNCGTNCATCTCCNTAATAGAACCANGCTCCACTTTTACGAACTATTTCGCGATCAATACCNACATCAATCAGATCNCCCTCCTTNGATATTCCTTCACCGAAGACAATATCAAATTCTGTTTCTATGAATGGCGGAGCAACNTTATTCTTTACGACCTTTNCTTTAGTCCGACTTCCAANTGCNTCGNTGCCATCCTTTAAGGTTTCAGCCCTTTTAATNTCTAATCGGACGGATGCATGAAACTTTAGNGCNAGTCCACCAGGTGTNNTATTGGGGTTGCCAAACATAACTCCAATTTTTTGACGAACTTGATTGGTAAAGATAACNCAAGTCTTCGATTTATTAGTCACACCGCTGATTTTCCGAAGTGCNTTGGACATTAGGCGNGGTAACAACCCAACATGTGTATCTCCCATNTCCCCTTCAATTTCAGCTTCCGGTGTGAGTGCTGCTACAGAATCNANTACAATAACGTCAATTGCACCACTACGGATTAATGTTTCNACAATNTCCAACGCTTGTTCNCCAGTNTCAGGTTGTGAAATGAGTAAGCTNTCCATGTCTACGCCGATGTTCTTNGTGTAAACNGGATCTAGAGCATGCTCTACATCAATAAAAGCAGCGACACCNCCTAGTTTCTGAGCTTCAGCAATAACATGTAGTGCAAGAGTAGTCTTNCCNCTAGATTCCATTCCAAACATTTCAATAATTCGGCCGCGTGGGATACCACCAACACCAAGCGCAATATCTAATGCNATNGAACCAGTNGGGATAGCTTCTACCGGGACAACCTGATCGCTGTTAAAACGCATGATTGCACCTTTNCCATGCTGNCGTTCAATTTGCAACATTGCGAGGTCTATTGCTTTTTCCTTTTCACCTTCTTCATTCATAATTTAAANCCTCCTTTATTCTATGGAAAATATCGTCTTATACATAGTGTGANTTGCTTAATTTGTTATGGTAACCTGAATTCATCCAACACCAAATTGGACTGTTTGAAGTTTTGTGTAAATTGCTCCTTCCGAAGTGAGTTGACTCCTCATCAGCACGATCTGTTTAACATAAATGGGGACATGATTTATCTCGTTATATGCATCAAAATGTGAGGCAAACTTAGTTAAGCTAATGTGATTCCTNATNCGTGCGATTGTAAGGTGTGGGATGAATTTCCTGCTTTCCTTTGGANAGCTAAAGCGATTGAGGCNTGAATTTAGGTTTTCAGNGAGCCTNACGATTGGTGTAGGGTCTGTTGCAATNTCAAACCACAAGACTTTAGGTTGCGAGAAATTTTTAAACGCGNCGATACTGCCGATCNTNATGTTGAAAGGTTGTTGATCTTTCACTNCATGACGGATGGCATCTTCAATGCTTGGAATNTGATTNGAGGCAACATCACCTAGNAATTTCAGAGTCAGATGGATNTTNGATGGTTTGACCCATGATACNTTTGGTAGTATCGGCNGTAATTCCATCTGGATCTCTGCTATTTTATCTTTAATNTCGTTTGGGATATCNACGGCAATAAAACTCCGGATCATTCTATTTTTCTGGTTGATACTTCGNACTGAAAAGGCCTAACAATGCTTTTCTATTTGAGTGTAAGAATTGAAAGCCTGAGACAACGGTTAATGTTAGTGGAATACACATCATAAAGAAAATTACACCGTAGNTATTATGAAGNGGAATAATTCCGATATAAGGATCAATTCTAATATAAAGGTCAATAGCTAGTAATGCCAAAGCAACNGATATGACGATCATTTGTGATAGTGCTTTTGCTTTTCCCCANGCGTTNGCTGAAACTACTCTACCATGTTTGGCAACAAAAACGGATCGNAAAGNNGTAACAATTGCTTCACGCATTACTATGATCACAACCATCCAAATTGGGATGAAACCNTCATTCTTAGTTGCAAGCACAATTAATGCAGCTGCAATCAGNAGTTTATCGGCAAAGGCATCAGTGAATTTTCCGAAATTGGTAACGTTGTATTTTCGAGCTAGTATTCCATCAAAGAAATCAGTCAAAGATGCCATANNAAAAAGAATAAAAGCAAGAATATACTTATGGTAGGAAAAGGCGAAAATAAAAATAGGAATTAGGATTAAGCGCAAGANTGTTANGCNGTTGGCAACTTGCTTTTTGTACCATGGATGTTCCATAATAATNGAGTGGTACTTATCTATTCGGGTGAGATGTCGATGACCTCTGCTCCCTTGGGTATGATAAATTTAAAAAGGTTTGCCGAAAGNGGGAGATCACGTTTTATGTTCTTCAATGTAATAGTCGCACTTACATTATTACTGTTTGTATTGGTGGAATAATAACCAAATTGGACTGGTAACCAATTTTTGGAATNAATGAGAAGCTCGATTGTCTCGTGCATAGTTGTCTGGTTCCCCGGTTGTGCAAGGAGATGAGGTTTCGGTGTTAACTCCATGCGATGAAAGCCTTTCTCTTCGGCAAGTTTATCGTCTTTTAGTCGGTGATTGTAATTTTCTTCTAGATTTTCGAGAGAAAATCCTATTCCTGGNAGCAGTTCCTNACGATCTGGATTTGACCATGTCATTTTGTTGACTTGGTTTAGAAGTGGTGTATAAGACCATGAATACTCACCGTCGAGAACAATCGTTTGCACAATTTCACTTGAGTCTTCCCGATTGAAGTAATCTTGTCTTAATAAATTTGGTTTGCTAAATGAGAGGTGTCCATTGGAAGTTCCCTTATTTGTACCGTGAATGGTTGTTTCCACGAAATCTGCGGTGAAGTTTTTCGATTTCCTATATTCTTCCTTGAAATTTTCTAACACTTGGTCGGCGGTTTGAGCTATCACCCAACCATTACAAAAAAACGATAATATCAGAACAAAATTGCGACATCGTTTCATAAAAATTTCCCTTTCCTAATTAGTAGCATTCCCGTTGTAATTTGTCAATCTTTAATTTATTTGAAAATTTCAGGATGTCGGTTGATTTCTTGGGTGATAATTTTCTTCGTGTCGTTCTTTGGTACTTGGATTTTTGACCAATCTGTTAGTATTACTGTTAAGTCTTCGGGATTTTCAAGGTTAGAGAGGACAAAAGCCTCAAGTTTTTCTGAGATGTTTGCGCCTCGAAAAAAGCTGTAGAACCAGATTGAAAATTCTTTGACTCTATCTGAATGTGTTGCGAAGACCCAAAAGTTGAATGTACAAAAATCAATACCTTCTTCACAGGTTTTGTTCGATAGCCACACATCACTTGGGATTCCCTGTAGATGATCGAGGAAATATGTTTTTAAATGCTGATCATTAAGATAGGTAATCTCCGGCAGGATACTAAACTGAATCGCATATTTATAGGCCCATACCTCAACTTGAGGTGTTTTCGCCTCTGCTTTTTTGTTTTTACGGGGAAGCAATTTTGGCTCTTTAAGTCTCTGTGATTTAATATGTAATGTCTTGACAATTTTCGGTTGCTATAATAGAATCCCAAGTATCAGTATCGAATCAGCAGTTTTCTGGTGAAAGATAGATCAACATGAATGAAAGTCACTTTCAGCCTATAGATGCAAAGTTTGCCAAAGAGGGATTAACATTTGACGATGTTTTGCTTTTGCCAGCTGAGTCAGAGTTTCCTCCCAGCGAAGCTGATACCAAAACGTATTTAACATCGAATATTCAACTTAATATTCCGATTTCCAGTTCTGCGATGGATACGGTGACGGAGGCTGAACTGGCCATTGCTCTGGCGAGAGAAGGCGGTATTGGAATTGTCCATCGGAATCTTCCGATTGAACGACAGGTTGAAGAGATTGATAAGGTTAAGCGTTCCGAAAGTGGCATGATTGAGCACCCGATCACACTGACACCTGATAAAACGGTGGCTGACGCGTTAGAGGTGACAGCTTTTTACAGAATTGGTGGAGTCCCTATCATTTCTGAAGACGGGATTTTGGTTGGTATGATTACCAACCGGGATCTTAAGTACGAGGAGAATTATGATACGCCAGTCACAAAATTGATGACACCACTTGACAAACTTGTAACCGCTCCGCCCGGGATTAATTTGGAAGATGCAAAAAAAGTTCTTCATCAAATTCGAAAAGAGAAACTTCCTATTGTTGATGATGACTATCGACTTCATGGTTTAATTACTATCAAGGACATTGACAAAATTAGGCAATATCCTACTTCGTGTAAGGATGAGTTGGGTCGGCTTCGTGTTGGTGCGGCAGTTAGTCCTTCTTCAAGTCTTGACGAAATTGGAATGCTCGTAGAGGCAAAAGTCGACGTCTTGGTTATTGATACCGCCCATGGTCATTCGAAGAGTGTCGTACGTGCTGTACAGACGGTGAAAACCGAATTTCCGAATGTGGATCTTATTGTTGGTAATGTGGTAACGGGTGAAGCAACACAGAGGCTCATTGGTGCTGGAGCGGATGGTATAAAAGTCGGAATTGGGCCAGGGTCGATCTGTACTACTAGGGTTATTGCCGGGATTGGGGTTCCTCAGATTACAGCCATTTATGATTGCGCTGTGGAAGCAGACAAGCAGAGTATCCCGATTATTGCGGATGGAGGTATTCGATATTCTGGTGATATCGCTAAGGCAATTGGTGCTGGTGCAAGTTCTGTCATGATTGGAAGTTTGTTTGCTGGAACAGAAGAAAGCCCTGGGAAAACAATTATCTACCAAGGTCGGAAATTTAAGGTCTATCGCGGAATGGGATCACTTTCCGCGATGCGAAAGCGCGGCGGAAAAGAACGTTATTCGCAGGGTAGCGAAGAAGATATTTCTAAACTGGTGCCTGAAGGTATTGAAGGGCGTGTTCCATATAAGGGAGCTCTAAGCGAGTCCGTTTACCAGTTTGTCGGAGGTCTTCGAACTGCAATGGGTTATTGTGGTACACCTGATATCGAGTCGTTGCGGCTTAATAGTCGCTTTATTCGAATAACAGGTAGTGGATATCAAGAAGGTCATCCACATGACGTTGTTGTTACTGAAGAGGCACCCAACTATAGTATTTTCGGTATGTAACTATATTATTGCCAAGTTAAGAACCTGTTCTATAATCTCATCTTTGTTTGCCATCCTTTTGTTTTTGAGGTTTAGTTTTATTGTTAGTAAGCAGGTTGGGCAATTTTTCGGAATTAGTAGTAGAAAGTATAAGTAGGTCTATCAAGTATTATCGATAAAATGTTCCAGAAGCTACCAGTTGTGAAGTCTCCGAGTACCAGTCCTATGAAAAATGGCACTAGTTGTATATAAAATCTTATCCCTCCATGCTTAAGAATTAGCCACTTTGCAACACCACTCAACGAGAATGCTGCCCAAAACATATGCATGTGGAATGATATTCCATATCCAAGTGGGTGAATGGGCCACCAAAATAGGTGTTTCCGGATGACCGCCAGAAAAAGAGTAAACAGGAATCCAATTGTCATCGCAATGATATGGGGAACGTTTACTGGATGAGGTGAGGTAATCCAGCTGTGTAAAAAATTGTACGCGCGACCACCAAAGCTGTTAATTTGATTTCCGATTTTCCCGGAGTCAACACCAAGTTTTAGAAATGTGTCTAGTAGCATTAAGAAGCATAGCGGCATTGCAATTACAATCAGCAAAAGCATTGATCGAGACATTCCTTTAAGGTTAATCCCTGCTTGTTCCGATAACTTGAAGGCTTCGAGTTGGTGTGGCATTGGATGGCTTCGATTATCACGATTAAACCAGAAAAACAGTGAGAACCAGGTTAGATTATTTGCTCCAATTTCTCTCGTTCCAAGTAGGCTAATCAGGCTATGATGTGGACCGATGAAGGTAGTTGAATGGATCGGTAGACCAACTTCTGCCCGGATACGTGTCAGTGTAATTGCAATAGTAAGATGTGCTAGGAAGAATAGAATAGCAATCCAAATGTCCATCCCTCCTCTGGCGGCAAAAAAAATTAGAAATATTCCGCCAAAGATAATTCCTAAAAAAGCTGTTCGATACCGCATGGGCTCGTCTTTATCAGTTGCTTCGATGTACCCAATTGCTTGTTGGAAAGCAGATAGAATCTGATGGCGTGTTGTCCAGATTGCTAGCAAACATACTCCTGTATAGGCACCTATGTTTTGTTCGTATTGATAGGGATAACCTGGTAGACTATCTAGCCCGATGACACCCCCAATCAAATACTGTGATTTGTAGAAGAAGAAAAAGAGAACGCATGAAGCAAGTAGGTCTAATGGCATTAGGAAACCAAGGCCGACAGCGAATGGATAAATAGTAATTGCGAAATTATCTCGGCGGAGCACTGACCATGGTCTGTTGACGAAGAGGGGATCAAGAGAAATATGCTTATTCGGGATTTCTGGGATTGATGGGAAGAATATATGGAGTCCATTTGTTAGACTTATCAACGCGGCCAATCCGAACCCCCACCACATTGGTCTGTTACGCAAGAAGTTGGTCGTGTTGCACGTAATTTCATATGGCAATTGTACAATGGGATAAACTAGCTTTTCTTGTTCGATCCATTGTTTTCGAATAATTACGTTAATGCATTGCATGACAAAAATGAGTGTAAAAGTAAAAACCGACCACCAGAATATTGGCTTTAGCCATGCTAACAAGTAGAGAGGTTCAAATATTGACTTATCTCCCAAGTAAAATGCGCTTAGTATTGTTTGATCGCGAATAGTTAGCCAATCTGGAAGATAATGCCAAAATAGGTTACGCCATTCATTCTCGGATGATGCGAACCAGAACGCGTGAACAATGATAGATACCAAAGGTAAAAACATGTCGTACGACATAAATAGCAACGTAATCGACATCAATACATAGAGTGAGAGCAATTCACTATCTTTTAATGAATGTTTAGGTGTCCATCTTCGTATTATAAGATTTAAGAAAGTGATCAGTAAGACTGTAAAGACGACGCTATAAAATGGTGCCATGAGCGTCGGAAAAGTGTATCGGAGGGCTTCGCACTCGATATGCCATCGATAAATTACTGGTAGCAGTAACAGTGCAATGAGTATGGTTCGCCAAGTGATTTTTTGAGTCGAGAGTTGTCGATTAGGAGAAGAATATGGCATATGTGAATTGGAGAAGGGGGGTTGCTTTCAACAAGCGGCACATGGGTTACTCGGAAAACTAAGTGGGTATATGAATTGGTATTGGTTCAGTATACGATTTTTAGAAAATGTACAGAGGTATTGGATTTGAACTCACTTTGGTATGGTGATGCTAAACACTGCATGTGGATTGAAGCAAGGTTTTACCTGTTGTTGGATGAAATAGATGCAATTTAGTCGGATTGAAGTAGATGGGAATGGAATCACCACGGTTAAAGCCAACGTTTGAGCGAGTTCGGGCTTTGAAGGTGATGTTGTTTAGATCTAATTTATTGCTTGCTCAGTTAATTCGTTTAAAGTACGTGCTGATTTTTCAAACCCTGCGGTTTCAAGCATCTGTGTGTTGTACAGCCAGATAGTAAAGTCAGTGTAATAAGGTAAGCCGTAACGTTTGCCCTGATAAGTCATAGCTTCTAAATTATAATTGAAAATATCTTCTGAGTACTGTTGGACGCCAGGTAAATCGTCGCACGGTCTAAGCCAGCCAGCTTCAACCCATTCGGAAAAGTCATCATCATGGACGTAGCAGCAATTCATTGGGGGCTTGCCGATAAATAAGACCACCATCTTATCGTGATAGTTACCCAGATACTTTGATATGTAACATCAATCTTCGTTTGGTCGGTAAAGAAATCGATATTTTCCTGTACCAGATTCGGTTCGTAAGGCCATCCTTTGAAGATAACACCAGAGGGTTGATTTCGCATACATCCAGACATTAGACCCGCTCCAGTTAGAGCAGCATTTCTCAGAAAATCACGTCGTTTCCTGTCTATGCCATAACTCTTGCAACAAGTATTCCAGCCACTTCAAAAATTGCTTGGACAAGTCAAAGGTTTGTTAGATTGTGTTAGTGTTAGTATCCATACTTTTGTTTTTCACTGTATTTATACATCTTCATGTTAGATGGTGGGTCAACAACTTCTAG
>NZUQ01000063.1 GCA_002697225.1 Candidatus Poribacteria bacterium | reverse complement strand
CCGCCGGCTTGGTCGATTCCAATGCCGTGACCGCAGCATGGGAACGCGACCTCCAAGCGCCCGTGTGGGGAGAGCCGCCAGTCTGGATCCACGGAGACCTCGCGCCTGGCAACCTGCTGGCGCTGAGCGGCCGACTCAGCGGCGTCATAGACTGGGGCGGCCTGGCTGTTGGCGATCCCGCTACTGATTTGCTCCCTGCCTGGAACTTGTTTCAGCGTAAGAGTCGCGGCGCGTTCCGCGCCGCGATCGACGTCGACGACGCGACCTGGGCGCGAGGACGTGGCCTGGCTCTCTCGATTTCACTGGTCGCTCTTCCCTACTACTTGGAGACCAATTCCGTCATAGTCCGCTGGGCTCGACACATGATCGACGAAGTCCTGGAAGATCACGAACGCGGCTAGTCCACCGCGCACGAAGAAGTCCGCATCTCCGGCGTGCTGTCTAACTGGGCAACAGCAAGGCGTTGCGACCCTTGGCGGTACGGCATCGGTATTCGCTGGACACCACACAGCTGGATGTGAAACATCTCTGGTCTCGACGCCGTAGAACTGACATACCATGATGGCAAGAAGTTTCGTATTGGCACCAACGAACCAGAGACGTTGCTTGAAGCACAATACTTACCTCAAGTTGTATTTTAGTTTTAACTGAGTTAATGGTAGGCTCGGATTTTGGCCCAAACCGTGGTCAGTTTACCTGTTGCTTCTACACTGGTCTCGCCGCTTAGGACAGTCGATAGACTCTTAGTAGCTAAAGATTTGATATGGGTCGCCGATAAAGTAGTATTAAAAATGGCAAACTCGTCAATTTCCCCTTGGTAGTCACGCCCACCACCATCCCAAGAACCAATTCGGGCAGGCCCCAGTATAGCTGGACCAACTGATGTATACTTGCCTTCGCCGTTCAATTCACCATTAATATAAAATTTAACGGTTTTCTGGGAAGCACTATAGACAATGGCAATGTGATTCCATTTGTTCTTCTGCTTATCGTCAATCAGTAACTTAGTTTGGACATCAGTTGGTGTGTTAGTGTGGATGGACCACCCAATTTGGTTACTAGGATATAGCTGGTGATGAACAGCTCCTTTTTGCCAGCCATCCACATTAATCCAGACCCGCCAAGCACCAATTCGGCCCGTACATTTTGACCAGTGTACGACTGTCACTTCATTCATCGAAGCGAGTTTAGGCGTAATCACTCCATCCCCCTTGCCAGACAGGCTAATCGCTTTACCAAATTTACCCGCAACAAAAGTCGTTTCACCTAATTTCTTGCCATCATTGCCATTATCAGTTATGTCTTTGAAGTTTCCCTCAAAAGACCATGCGGCGACGGCAGAATCCTTTAAACCTTGGGCTTCANCGAAACCAATAATTTGAGCCGAAATGAGNATAAAGCATAGAGCAAAAATGGCACCTAAAATCAACCTTTTGAGCATGATTGAATCTCCTTCTATCTTGTCTCTGTATCAGAGTAGAACCTCGTATGATTTCGTGCGAACCATTTAAATGGTATCATATTTGTAAGTTTTTTCAGGTTTTTCTAATAAACATGGACCATTCAATNCAGTTACAAGCCATATTGACTAAGAAATCAAAACAAGCTCAGTTACAAATTGAAGACCTAAGTAAACCTAAAACCGTTTGGCAGAAACTTAGAACAATCTTCGGGGATTGGTAAAAGTGCTAAAAGAAAAAAGAAAGTGGGGTGCTAATAAGATTGAGACAAACCCTAATTCATATAAGGAGTTTATAGAGATAAGTCTGTCTCTTGGACAGTCTTTAGAAGGCATAGGCAAGAGGATAAATCTGAGCTATGATAAAATCCTAGCTTATTGTCAGGAGGCAGGGTTGCTTAATAAGTATAAGAACAGATCCTGGACTCACAAGATGAAGAAACAACGGAGCAAACAGTATAGACGTTCGGGAGGAGCTAAATCCAAAANACCTGATGCTGCTGAATAATTAATAGNCTGGCATGCCTGATCGAAATGCTATCCATTGTGCCATTTTTTTATTATCTCGCCACCTAATCAGTTTTTTCACTTAGCCTGTATTTTAGTTTTAACTTAAATACANAATAGACAACCATTGATAAAAAAGTGAAGACCGCACTGCACTCGAACAGGGGTAAGCCTGCTGCTGTGTAGCAAGGAATCCTGACACACAACGAAAACCGCAGTTGACGCTGACAGGAGCCGGAGTGCGCTCAAAAGAAGAAAAACCAAGAGGTTTTTGTGGACCAAAATTTCCCAAGTGGGTAGTGGGAGCTGCCAGATTTTAATTATTGCAAAAACTGAGACAAACAACTCTATTTAGCAAGAGTTGTCTACCGTCTAACGGTCTGGATCACTCACTGTTATGGAACGATAACAAAATACCGATCAAGTATGATTAAGTCTTTCCCAAAATTTATTAAACATTTTCAGTCCAGTCAAAGATTACTCCAAAAAGATCACTGGCATTGTCAGCAAGCTTCTTGTAGATTTGTGGTGCTTCATCAATTGTGACAATGTGTGAGACCATTGGTGCAATTTGAAGATAACCCTGTTCATAAAGGAACAGAAGTACTCTTAGATCGTCCTTATCGAAATGGCACGATGTTTCGATTTTTGCTTCCGTACCGTGAAGCAAACTCCAAGGATAAATTATCTGGCCACGAACAGCTATCAACCCAACTGTACCACTGTGAGAAAGCAATCGATTATCACAAATATCGGAAAGGAGCCTTTCGACACTACAACAATCGTAAATGTAGTTATAAGGGCGACCTTCTTTGATAATTTCAGGTGCCTTTTGGCTGTTCGCCTTTAGGGCAATATGAGCGCCACATTCCTTAGCAGCATCAAGTCTTCTGTCTATCATATCGGAAACCGTTACCTTAGCACCCGCGCTTCTCGCTACTTGTGCAAGGAAATGCCCAATAGGTCCTTGACCAACTACCCAAACATTATCATCTTGGCTGACACCCATCCGCCTTACACTGCGAAGTGCTACTCCCGCCACTCCGAACAGGGCACAATACCTATAGTCAATTCCCACTGGCAACTTAATCAGCAACGCGTCTTCATTAATGATATTCCAACCGTTGTGACCAACATATTGTCCATAAAAAAGCCAGTCTCCAGGCTCAAATTGGGTGACTTCCCCACCCGTGGACACAACTCTTCCTATATGCTGATATCCGTGCCGGCTTGGAAATCTTCCTCCTCCATAACCATGCTCAGAAAGGAAAGCGTGGCGTTCAGTACCATTGGTCAGAGCAGTATATTTTGTCTCCAACAAGATTTCCGTCGGTTCCAATTTTGACGGGGTACCTAGATCACAGAATGCAAGTTCACCTTTAGCAATAAATTCTAGCCCACTATAGCGCATTTGAACAGACCTTGGGATTAAGAGTATTTTTTGGCAAAAGCAAGATTAAGTATATAGTTTCTTTGTGCCAAATGGTGTTATAGATAGAAAGATAAGGATTTTGTCCGTGATAGGGTTACAAAATATACTGCCATGAGAATGCACCCCAACAACTTTACTTGGACTTTTATCATCAGCACTAAACAGCATACTGAAACAACGATAGTCTTGTGACAGAGAGTGATCTAGGTCATTTCCTATTCAAAATTGTTTCATTCTCCCCCATGCTGTGGCAAGTTTTCCCAAAGGGGTAACGGGGAGAATACTCTCCATGAATTGTCTAACATCATTTTCATTCAACGCACTTCTGAAAACTGCCACTTCGTCAATGATGCCGATAAATGGCGCGTTCCATGTATTGCCATAGTGATGAACTCCAACAAGCAATGGTTCGGTGGTAGTCAGTTCCCCTGTTCTGTCATGAGCCATTTTTTGCTTCAGTTTTCCATCCACATAAACTCGCAACTCACGATTGTCCTTCACCCATGCCAGATGATGCCATGCATTTAGCTTTAAAACGGCATCCGTGGCATCAAAAGCAGTCATACCCTGAATGCTATCGCGGAATTCGATGAATATATTCCCTTTTTTATGGATGAATAAAGTTGCCGTTGGTTTTCCATCTCCNGCCGTTATGTGCCGCTTCGTTATGACGGACTGATAATCACCGAATTTTTTGGATTTAACCCATGCCATGTATGCGAATGGTTTCTTGCCAAAATGCAGACTATCAGAATCTTGCACTTCAACGTACTGAGTCGCATCACCCCCAAATTCTAAGGCGTTGTTCTCTTTACCATTGACCCATTTGACTTTACCATTGATCACACCATCATTTCTACTACCGGACAAGTCTTTGACAGCATTACCATTTCCTTCATCAAACGAAAGATAAAGAACCAGATTTTTATCTTCTGCAGCATCTGATTTTAAGAAGCAAAAAACCAACAAAAATCCGACAAACAACGAGAGAAGAGATTTATTGAAAGACATTTATTGCAAATCCTCCTTATTAAGTTTTTACCATAAAATTGGACATATGGGTTAAAAAGCATATATCGATCCATTCGGCATGCGGTGTTGTACAGATCAGAAATACGGCACCAAAAACCATGTGGCCTTTAGCATCATATGCCTCAAACAGGGAACCGGAATTTCGCCAATGTTTGCTCCAAAATCAACAGTGCAAGTAATCTGCATAAGTCGCTCGGTGACAAATTAGTCTCTCCCAAGTCTTACTAAACCCCCAATTGATACGCTCCAAGAGATTGCGAGTTTATGGGATGGCTGTATAGCAAGACCACGCATAGACTCACCAATCTCTTGTTTGGTCTTAATCCGTAGTGAGAGGCGAACTTCATCCAGCTTTCCATCCAGCACATAACGATTCAGCGCAGGGTTTGATTGGTAAATACCGAGAGAGACTTTGTCACCCACGACTTTCAGCGCTTGATCTTTATGCTCAATCTGGTGAAAGAGATTACCGTCGATGTACCATTGGATCTTACCACCTTTCTTACCATTAATCCTGTGAGTAATAGCGATATAGGTCCATTTACCAAATTCCCGTTTAACATCAGCGGTATGAGTAGCATACTTGGCGCTGGTGGCATATTGTTACGTCAATTTCCTATTGCCTTTGTATACATCCAGTGATAACCTGCACCACCACCTGGACCATGTTTGCTTGCTATAGAGGGTTGACCAATTGGAGTTTAGTCCATCAAGATTCACCCATGCTTCATTCGAATTCTACAAACTGACTTCTAATCTCCAACTCTGCTCCTCTGTTTGCAAAATAGTGACCAAACAAAACACCACCACGGTTAAATGTTATATGTGGACGACCTCCACCATTTTTCCGGTACATCATATCCATTCTATTCCCACCCGAAAATTTTTTAGCGGGTTTAAACCAAAACTCAATGGTAAGCTCCTTCGGTTCATCAACTTTCAACGGTTCAAATTTTACAGATCCCTCATTGAATTCTAAGGCTTTGCCTTGCACTCCTTCCACCCATTTTGCGTTTTTTACTTCGTCAACGAATTTGTTAGGCGAAATATCTTTAGCCACTTTGCCACCCTCTTCTTCGAATGGCAAATGAATAATCAAATCTTTCGGCGTCTTAGCATCAACAGTTAAGACTATGATTGAAGTCAAAACTAAAATCAATTATAGTTTTCATCACACTTTATCTCATCACACAATTCTGAAGCTGATTTTAATCATTCTAGCACTATTTCCAACTTCATCAAAGAAGGGAAATACATGTTCGCAAAGAACAAGGGGCCATAAGACATAAAACTGACCTGAATCATTATATTCACCTTGTATTTTAGTTAAAAACTTTTGTACAAGATTGGGTAAGTTGAATTTCTGTTTTTAGGTATTATCTTTCCACACCTTGGTCACAACATTTCCACCAAATCTCCTTTGTTTGTTCCAAGACAACCCAAGGGAAATCCCAAAAGAAACCCAAGGAAACAAGCGTGACTTTGGAGTCGTGTCAGTATACTGATTACCACAATTTTTCTATCTATCTGTTTTGTTTATCCAGAGAATTTCCTGTAATATTTCCACAGAATCTCCTCAAAAAACCCCATTAAAAGACACTGTCATGTAGCCATAGATGGTACTTTTCTCCAGTTTAAGGGGAAATTATCCAGATTTTGTGGATGGGAAGATGAAGCTTACAATCATCAAATACGCAGAACTACGTGTTGCTTAGGAAGAATATCAGGCAGTTGTGGTAGGATTGTCATTAGTTGAAGGAAAGAAATCAACGCTCTCCTGTAAAGGGACTATTGTTGCTCTAGGTTAGACCGGCCTCCCAGCCTGCCAAATTGAGTTATTAGACCTCTTGCATAAATCAAAGAAATAGAAGTTCGGAGATTATTAAGACCACGTGTGCAATGAATTTAGGTGCCTCTCAGCTATAGAATTCTGATGAGTTTTACTACTACTTCTCTTGCGTGTTCTACTAAGTCTACTTATTAATCATTAGTCTCATTTTCTTCTTCATTAATGGGATGTCCAGTTTTCCAACTGAAACTAACATTACCTGGATTGATATTTGGATTTCGAGTTTTGATTGTCGGTTGTCCCTCTGCTCTGGATTTGAGTGGTGTATCGTAACTGGGGGTATTGACAAAGCGGGCCAGCGAAATTCGCATCTCAATTGAGGTGGCTGGCGGTAGTCTTACCTCTGACCATTTGCTATCGATGGAATGAGTCGTTTGACCAATTTCCATTTGGTCAAAATTGTGTTGACCAAAGGTTCCTGCTTGTAAATATATTTTTCGGCAATGGATTGGGCTGAGGTTGATCAACTGCAGTCGAAAACTCTCCTTTTGCGGATTTTTCACCTGGATTTGGTCTACCAAGGCAGAGACATCTGATGGCAAGCCGGGGCGTTCTTGACCTGAATCAAAATAGCGGAGACGAGCTAGAAGTAATCCCCCGTGGTAAATTGGATTAGGACTACCAGTTGTTAATTGGACCAAAGCATTACAGATAACCGGATTCTTATGAATCCAGTGTTGAATATAGACCTTCTTGGGGTCAGTGTCGTCTCTACGAATNTCATCAAGCGCTTGTGCCACCGCATGATAGCTAGCCTGCAAAATGTGTTCAGGATAGCCGGGCGAATGTCCATTGACAAAACGAAACCAACCTGCATCGCCACCCCCACCACGAGCCGAGAAAGTGTGATTAAGCCGATTTGGATCACCAGTACGCAAAATCCGATCAGCATCGGCAGAGGAGCCTGAGAGATGCCAAAGTTGAACTGGTAGCTCAGGTGACATAGGCCGATAATCGTTCCAACCAGTATCGCTATGACAATANGGGACCTGCCACTCATCGTTGTTTTTTTGTCTTAACGTCCAAAGATGATCGAATTGCGACCGAGCGAGATTTAACATTTGGTCATCGCCCGTTAACAGCATAGCATTCTGTCCAGCTACTGTTAAGGCTTCCAACAAAACGGTTCCNCCATGGGGGCCAACGCCAACCATAGTAACCACCCCACCACTTTCCATCCATGTACTCACCAATTTGACCTGATAAGCCGATATTGTCTGGTACAATCCCGTTATTTTGCTCCGTTCGTTTTTGCCAAGCAGATAGGTAGTCTAACACCCAATTTTTATACTTTTCCCGACCTGTATACAAGTAAGCATGGGTGACTAAAGNTGTGGATAATAAATTAATTGGCACATCGCCTTTAGCCATTCGCTGATTTAGAACGGCCAAAATTTTCTCAAAGACAGCGTCATCTTCCCAATCAGCCACAGGACCAGGAACATCTGGAATATCTTCATAAGGAAGGGGNAAAATGTGATGGCCGAGTACCCAACGATGAGTAGACCAATCTTCTGCCGTCATCTGTAATTGTGCTCCCCGACTGCCGTTAATGGGCGATTTGATCAAACGCAATTCTGGGTCGTAGTTATCAGCTTCTGGATCGTCACCGGTATAAAAATTAGCAAACCGAACCGAACGTTGATAATCCCGTAACGTATAAGGTTCAGCTAAAGCCAAAAAATAAAAATAAAGATAACTCTCCCCATGGTGCATCCAGTCATAGTAAGCGTCAAATTCACGATGAAGTTGACCATACTCAGTGAATTGCCACGTCATGGCCTCCCATTGCTTGCGTGCTAAATACCGATAATCTTCAGCACCACCTAAAGCGTANAANAGTGGAAAGGTATAAAAAGCTCTCGTAAGCATCATCTGAGCCGTCCATACCCGGCCAATGCTCTCGCCAAAGCAACGTTCCGTCTTCCCTTGTGTACTTGTCTAGAAATAAGTGCCCAGCTTCATTCATTGCTTCAATCAAGTGTCGTTGTAGAAGTGCCCAAGTTGGCGGAGTGGTTCTTTGAGTTGCAGTCACAGCTTTCATTCTAACTCCTCCATAATCCAAATCTTTCGGTACTTTAAAGCATTTTCATAGAGCAATCTACAAATTTGATACTCTACATCCCCAGCCCTACCATGATGAATATTTTCAGTGCTTTTGGACTGTCTTAGGAGTTGTGATAAAATTGAATCTTCTTGTATCATTTGGATCTTCCTTACAAGGAACACATCACTCAGAGAAATTCACTCAGGAAACGGTTAGTCGTTGTATATTGCGTTTGTATTGCTTGGGGTTGGTCGTACTGACATTATTTTCCCTCCCCACAAACAAAGAATCCTGCTGCTTGGTGAGGCATAATGCAGAACTAATATTTTACCTCTTAAATTACCCAAAAAGCCCGCATTTGAAAGAAATTATTGAGCTTCTTCGGCGGCCTCTTTTTTAACTAAAGCGACATAAAAATCCAGACCGTTAACAATGCAGCAAAAATTGGCATGGGGAAAGAGTTGGTTGATTATCACTATTTGATAACTGAATGAAATCGATAGACACTTTTTACTCGGTCTGACATTTGTTCCCACATTTCCTCAGGAATACCCGATCTAAAAACACCGTGATCTCCCATAGTATTATGAAATTGGCGAAGATAAACGATTGCTATCATGGTACGAGTTTTATCTGTATGGTTGGGCATTGCCCGATGCCAACAACGCATATCCCTTACAACGACTGAACCTGCTGGCATAACTAGGCGTATGGAAGGTAGTGTGGCAGCTCTTTCTTCGCTACAAATATGATAGGCATAGTAGGGGTCGTTCACATCAATTGGTGGATCAACAATAAGATGAGAACCCGGCCATAACTCAGTGCATCCATTCTCGGTAGTAAAATCCACAAGCGGGATATTGACTACGATTTTCGAGATAGGGAGTACAATCGGGAATCCTGGAAAAAGCTGACCAGCGTCACGATGAATCCACTGCGTATCGGACTCTCCTCCATCAACTGTCCCATATAGTGCGTCCCGTGCCGTCGTATTGAAGCCGTATGGCAAAGAAGAAAAGAACTTGTTGCCCATGGCTGCTTCGATTATTTGCATGGCCAATGGGTTGTCAATAATGCGTGGGTCTAAGAACGGCATGGACATCAAGGTGTAAGCTTCATCGGTTTGGTTATTCCTTTCTTTTAGGGAAGAACGGATACGTTTCATTAAGTTTATGGGGAGGATTTTTTCGAGTATGACATAACCTACCTCATTCAACGTACGTACGGCAATATCCAAATTTTCTGTATTTAGCTCATTTTTTTCAAGCTCTTCCAAAGAAACTTCCATATTCTTTAAATCCTTAATTTCCCAGATGATTAAATAGACCTCTTACATAAGTCAAAGAAATAGAAGTTCGGAGATTATTNAGCCACATATTTCAAAGACTTTAGTGTCTCCCAGCTAGGAATTTGGTNANCATTACCAATTATGCGAGAGGTTNAATGAAGTAAGGNAATCAACGCTCANTTGNAAAATGCAAGAGTTCACATGTTCACGTTCNAGGTTTAGGTATTAGATGGTATGAAAACTTCACAAATACGAGTCAATATGGAGCAATTACGGTTCATGTNTTCGGNNTTTAGNTGTTTGGATTCGATAGTTTTTTGGCTAACAGTGTGAAGTTNCTGTTCCTGAGCAAGGGCCTGTTNTAGTTTGTTTATTTGCTGGTCTTTAGTTTCGATTTGCCGCTCTAAGCGCTTAAATTGAGTACGNTCAAGCTGTTGGATAAGCTGCATGATGATGGTGTCAGAGCGTGTACGGGCTTCATCTGCCCCATCGAGTTTGTTACGTAAGTACTCGTTCCAGATTTGAGTTGGTCTAAAAGTTCTTTCTGGTTGTCGACACTCGCTTGCTGGTTGGTATCAACGCTTGTTGGACATAGTCAGTTACAATAAAACGCTGACTAAAGTCGTAGAAACACTTTGCTATATTTGTTATGTTATATTGTGCTATGATATTTTAGTCTGACCTTTATGGGTCTGATATGAAAATGAAGTTCATCCTTCCGGCTTTGACTGAAGCCGAGAGCCCTTTGCGGCGTCCTATCAAGTATTCTCTCTTTCCACCACTTGGTCTGGCAACTCTGGCTGCATACCTCGACTCCTCCGAGGAGGCTGAGATTGTCGACCAACATATCGAAGAGTTGTCCTTAGATGATTATCCCGATATTGTTGCCATCGAAGTTTATATCACCAATGCCAAACGAGCGTACAAAATCGCAGACCATTATCGGNGTAAAGGCATCTTCGTTATCTTAGGTGGGTTGCATGTGACGTCGCTACCGAATGAGGCCTCGAAACATGCAGATGCCATATTTTTGGGGTCTGCCGAAGAGTCCTTTCCTCGCTTCCTTAAGAACTATCGGCGCAGAGCCCCACAAGAAAGGTATTTTTCTTCACAACGCAGCCTTATTGGTATTCCTCCAATTCGGCGTGATTTAATTAAGCGAGGCCTATATCTGGNTCCCAATTCGATCGTCGTCACACGCGGCTGTCCTCATCACTGCGAGTTCTGCTACAAAGATGCTTTCTTCAAAAATGGGCGAAAGTCATTTTACACACAGAGCGTGGATGATGCCATTAGTGAGATTGGACGTCTACCAGGTCGGCATCTCTATTTTCTTGATGACCATCTCCTTGGCCATCGCCGCTTTGCCACTGNCCTTTTCCGTGAAATGCAGAGCATAGGACGTATTTTCCAAGGTGCCGCAACCGTTGACTCCATTCTGAGGGGCGACCTCATCGAGAAAGCGGCNGATGCAGGACTCAGAAGTATCTTCATTGGTTTTGAAAGCCTGAATCCGGACAACTTGAAACAGACTAACAAAAAGCAGAATATTAACCGTGACTATGATCGTGTGATCAACCGATTGCATGAACTTGGTATCATGATTAACGGTAGTTTCGTTTTTGGCTTAGACAGTGATGATTCGGAGGTCTTTAAGCGTACTGTTGACTGGGCAGTGAAAATGTATAACAACTGCCACGTTTCATATTGCCACCCCTTATCCCGGTACCGCGTTTTATCACAAAATGCAGTCGGAGCAACGTCTATTGACAAACGACTGGGACCGTTATGATACGCGCCAAGTTGTCTTTCAACCGGTTGGTATGACTGCGGCGGAGTTGAAGGATGGATATGACAGCGCTTACCGGGATTTCTATAGTTGGAGCGCAATAGCGAGAAGTAGCCTGTTTCATGGCAGCCTGAAACACCAGCTGAAACATTTTTTCCACACGGGCGGTTGGAAGAAGTTCGAACCACTTTGGAATATGATTATCCAAATAAAGAAATTGAATCAAACAACACCGTTGCTGGAAGCAGTTCTGTCGAAGGCGAGTCGTCTCAAGGATGGTCCCCAAACGAAAACCTTGGGTAAAGACGGCTCTGAGTTGTCACCCTCGCACGCGGATTCCTAAATTTGCAAAAGGCGATGATCTCCAATAGGCAACTTGAGTTAAGGAAGAAGTGATTTATTTCCCGATTTGAGTATTCCCTCACCTTCCTTGATTATAATCCGTTGATTAACTTCAATATCAGTGAATTGTTCGATCCTTCCATTCAACCATCTGACTTCAAGCCAATCAACTAACATTTGACTTCCTAGCCCGAATTCCGCTGTCAAGCTGTTAAATGACATGTAACTTGACCCAGCTATGATCTCGCGCAGTTGATTCATACTTCCTGACCGAAGCCGTATTTTCGAACCTATCCCATCTCGATTGCCCAACGTACCAATCAATTTGACATGCAGCCAATTATACGACTGTGCTTCGTTTCGCAGCAAAACGGCTTGTTCATGATTGTTAACGACGAAGATATCAACATCACCGTCATTATCATAATCTCCAAAGGCTGCCCCACGTCCAACGCGCAATGGCATTAAGGCAATTCCTGAAGCTTCACTTACATCAGCAAAAATCTCTCCCCCTTCATTACGAAAAAGTTGATCCCTCTGCGCAATTAGGTACTGAGGTTGGTCGAGTTGCTGAAACGAACTCCCATTTGTAATAAAGATATCTAAGTCACCGTCATTATCGTAATCAAAGAAATCCGTGCCCCAACCAATATACTTTAGACTCTCTTCACCCAACGCTGCCCCATATGATTCATCAACAAGACGAATGAATGTTTCTTCATTTTGGTTCTCTAAAGTTTTGAAAACAAGGTTGTTTTCTTCCACCCAAAGATTTCTGTATAGTGCGTTTTCTTCATCAATCCAGTGGCTGATAAAAAGATCTAAATCCTGATCACCATCATAATCACCGCTTGTCAATCCCATTGAACCCCGAAAATCGGCAGCCCAAGAAGATCCACTGATATCCTCAAATGTACCATCGCCATCGTTTCGATAGACAAAATTGGCAGATGTATCGTTAGCTACATACAGATCAAGATCACCATCCAGATCAAGATCGGAGAAGATTGCCTGTAAACTTCTACCTCCATGTGCTTCAACACCAAGTTCAGCGGTTACATCGGCAAATGTACCATCGCCATTGTTCCGATATAAGGCATTATCCTGTGGTGTAAAGATGTGTGGATTTAGCGCGCTCGGAACTGGTTTACCTGCCTGTATTGATTCCTTCTGCATAAATTCCAACTCACTCAAATCATATTCAACATAATTGCATACATATAAGTCCAAGTTTCCATCTTGATCATAATCTCCAAAAACCGCTCCTGTACTCCAGAGTAAATTGCCAACGCCCGCATCCACAGTGACGTCTGTAAACCTACCGTTCCCATTGTTTCGATAAAGGACATTTGGACCATAATTAGTGACATAAAGATCCAGGTCTCCGTCATTATCGTAATCACCGAAAATACATCCCATTCCGTATCCTTGATCGTCTACGTTTGTTTCAATCGAAACATCGGTAAACGTGCCATTCCCATTGTTTTGGTAAAGGACATTTTTTGCTGACATATCGGTGAACTGCTGACCAAGAGGTCCTGGATTGTTAACAACATAAAGGTCTAGATCCCCATCGCCATCGTAGTCGGCAAAACCAGCACCAGATCCCATGTCCTCGGGTAGTAATGAAGTCCGACGACCNCGAGAATGTGTGAAGTTGATTCCCNCTGCGGTAACACGTTTAAAAATAGCGACTTTTTCTGAATCCAACTCTTGGGAGTCAACTTGTCCACATACGACCGTCTGGAGAGCAATCAAGATAAAAATAATTACGTGGAGAAAATGGAAGGGATTAATAATAATTTCAGGAATCAGTTTTCGTAACACAAATCCCTCATCTTTTCCTTGGAGTATGATTAACCATGCCCGGTCCCTTTATTGCAACAGCNCTACGCCAAACTGCACATTAAATCGGCTTTATGATCACCTTTACTTTTGTCCCCTTGGGAGGGACAATTTCATTATTAACCCGAAAGGTACGATCATCGGTGCCATCAATAAATGAATGATTGAAGATTGAATCTGGATCACGATAAAGTGCAATTACATTATGAAAAAGCTGAGCTGTAAATTGATTATTAACGATCCGTGCTCCNGTCATAATCCAATCCGTGTGNTGCATACGTTTATCTGTAATTGAATTCCAGACCAGTTCCTCAGCACGATAGCGAACCGTTTGGTCTTGACGTTGCCATTCAATCCATATCTCAGCTGAGTCACCTTTGGGAGGATGTGGATCTCCCTGTACCGTTAAATTCATGCCAGGATTCATGCCCAAACGCAACAAAGCAACTTGGACATGAATCGGCTCAGCTTCAAGAATAATCAAACTCTCATGCGTTTTCCCCAATTTACCACTAGCAAAAAACTCAAGGATTGTATCACTATTAACAATATTGATTGTGCCGTTGATAGTCACTTCCCGTTCAACTGTTTCGACCAACACATCACCAATCTGGTAAAGGCTATCACTTAATTTTTGGATTTGAGTGGTTGGATCAATTGCTTCCGCTGATTTAGGACGGATCCTTATACTTTGTGAAATGTTGTTGTTGCTACGATCAATATCTTCAATTTGTCGTTGAGGGTCGATGGTAATGTGTATCTGATGATCCCCCGTCTTCTTGGCTGTCCAATCAACCGACACTGTCGTTTCATCAAGATTTGGTGTAAAGATAACATGTTGCCATGCAATTCGATCTCCTTTGCGGTTTAAGTCTCCATCAAAAAAACCGATTTCCCCAATAGCATCAAGAGGGGAACCCGTGTTGGTAACAGTTACGCTAAGTCTCATCGGTTCACCAACACGCGGTGAAGGCGGAGAAACGCGCAGGCTTCGTTTCACAATGCCTAGGTTAGGCTTGATGGATTTTGGCAGTGATCGCGTTAGGAACATCAAGGCAAAACAGGTAGTTGGGAAATAAGCATAAGAATCAACCCACTGACCGTTTGCTTGCTGCTCAGCTACTAGCATATCCGCAATCTCTCGATACCAATCATGACCAAGCAATTGATCTAATTTTGGTGGGATATCAGCAAAACGCTGTAGCGAAAGCAAATAATAATAATGCCAAGAAAGAGCTCCTGGATTACGAGTGAGTGTCCAATATTCTTTTATCCATGCCAACCCTTTTTGAATCTGCGGATCTTCAATTGGCACCCCACAAGCACGTAGAGCCCACAACCCCGTTGCCGTCATGCTCCCATAAACACCGTCTGCCCATGGAGACCCATTGTCAACCAGATTGTAAAGCCAGCCACCAGTTTCTATTTGGTTTCGCCGTATCCATTTTTCCGCTCGTCTCCATGTCTCTTGAGGTATTTCAAGTCCCCATTGCTTTGCGGCGTAGAGTGCGTAAATGACCATATTCATGTGCGCACCATCGGCCGTAGCCCCATACCCCCAACCACCGTCATCACGAGGGTCAGAGAACTCGTCGTTTTCTCCTGATAGCTGCTTTTTAGCAATCTGGTCTACTGCAAATTGGGCACGCTGTCGGTACTTCTGATCATTAGTTGCTACTAGTGTGGGTAATATAATGGCGAATTGATACACAGCGAAATTATTCCAGTCCTGTGCCATTAAAAAATCTAGACCTTCTTGAACAACAACATCCTCAACTGCAACCCCTGCGGTTAGGAGTGTAAGTAAACCAATTGCCGTTTCCTGACGACTGTCTTCGCCAAAATCCCATGCTGGACCGGCGATTAAATCCTCTGGTAACCCCTTTAGAGTCGCACCGCAGATGACACAACCCATGACTATCTGATTCTCCGTACCACACTGTGAGCATAATCGACTGTGTCTACCACGTTGGGATTTAATCCACTCTATCCCGCGATTAATTGCATTTCCAATTTGTTCAGAAGTAGCATGTGGAAACTGGCGAGACGACGCCACTAGTGAAGCAGAAACAACATTATCAGTCAAATCTGATTCTCGAATATATTTCTTGCTTTGACTAGGGTTGATAACTGCATAAATAGTGGTAAGCCCCGCAGGCGGTTTCCATCGTGTTCTAATTGTCTTTTTTTGATCAACATCAAGTCCAATTAGAACTTGTCGACACATAATTTGAAGAGGATTCTCTTTTGGATCCCCTTCGAATAGAATCACTATAAGATCTTCATTGATAGTAGGGGAAGCTTTTCCAATGTTCTGCACGCTGATCGAAATCGTGATCTCTTCTCCTTCAACAGGGCGAGGATTGGAGAAACTGATGCTGTCGTGAGTACCTCTGAAATTGGGCAACAGAACATTATCAGCTGGAGGGTAAGCACCAACAGCAAGGAAAAGCAGCATCAAGAAAACACAGTATTTACCCATTTAGCCATTCACCAGATTAAATTTGCAGACACTTTTTGAAGTGTTGGTCCGCAAATCGTACCATAGGTCTTCTATTGAGTTGGCCAATGATCAACAGAAACATAGGAAGGCTGGAATATCGGATTACCAATTATCTTTTGCCCTTGNGCGGAAAATTTGATGACTTCTCCGGTAAAANTTTGTCCAAGTTGNTCCGCAGCCCATACAGTACCATCCTTTGGGTTAACNCTAATAAACANNATTACNACTCCNGCNGGTTCCTCCACNAATTTAGANCCATCAGCTGAAAGTTTCATCAAAGTATTATTGCCAGAAACTAGCCAAACGCTATCATCAGCATTANCACANGGAGAAATCGGCATATCAATATCTGTAATACGCAACAATTCTTGACCGTCTGCNTTAAGTTTTACNATAACGTTGCCNCGTGGGTCGGTTGCCCAAGCATTGCCCGTTTTCGNATTTACAGAAACGTATTTAGGTTCTTTCAATGTAGTATAAGGCACTGTAAGTAGTGTGCCTTCCGCACTATAACGCGAGACTTTCTGTCCTCTAGAGTCTGTTACCCAGCAACTACCATCAGCGGTGTTGACAGAAACATCTGGTTCATAGACACCTTTGATGGTAACTAGAATTGTGCTCCCGTCAGCCGACACTTTATTGATTACATCTATTCCACCTCCCCAAACAGTACCNTCAACCGGGTTAATCGATAATTTCTGAGGACGCCATCCTTTCACCGTAACAGGTTTGAAATCTCCTGTTTCGGTATCGTATCTGTAAACGGTATTCGCAGCCTTAACCGCTATCCAGACGATGCCGGTTTTTGGATCAACTTCTACCGCCTCGACTTGGCTCACATCAGGAATNGTAATTGTATTTGGAAAAGCCTTTCCATCATTGGAATCGACTTTCCAAATCGTGTCACCTCCAGAAACTACCCAACATTCGTTGTTATATGCAGCCTGCAACTCGCTGTTTGAAGCAAAAATCAGTATAATTCCGCTTAAAGTCACTACTATTAGAATAAACAGATTCTTCAACATAACTTATATTCCCCCCAATTTTGTTCCTTTTATTTAAATAACATACTCATATTTTATCTCAAGTAACAACTAACTTGTCCANTCGATTCAGATCGCTTATAATACCATTCTCATGCTTGCTATTATCATAAAAGATCTGTGCTTGTACGTTAATCGGCCGAAGTATAGACTAATCCAATTTTCAATTGTTTTACTAATTTCAGCCATGTTTTTTATTGCAACTATCGAATACTTTTTCTCAACCCGATCAAACTCACAAATAAATACAGGACGCCATGTTTTTACTATTCTTGTCTCCACACTATTTGTAGTTATTACTGGAGTCGTTACGCCNGTTTTTGCGATTGAATCTATCCAAGATGAACGACGCAACACGAACTTCGACTTACTTCATCTCTCCCGATTGTCGACAGTTCAAATACTACTTGGCAAACTAACTGGAGTATTATTAGCATCGTTTGCACTAACACTGATGACTGCTCCAATCTTCATATTATCCACCTATATAGGTGGATTTAGGTTAAAAGATTTATTAACCTGTGGAATTTTATTTCTTTCGGCAAACACACTCTTTGTACTGATTAGTTTTAGTCTTGCACTTAACCTTCATGAAAATATTTTGTCATTCANTTATGGAACAGTTTTCGCTGTCATATTCCTACCACTAGTTGCACCTAAACCTATTTGGTGGATTAGCCCGTTAGCTATTCTAATAGAGATAGTAAAACCAGAAAGCAACCCAAAAGTATGGTTGAGTGTCGGCGGGTATTTTGCAGTCGCGTTACTGTTCTTTATCCTAATTAATCNACGATTAGCTTTTAAAGCGTAGGGTTCAGAACTTTGGGGNNGATANTAACAGCGATACACCTTAGTACTNNCTAAGGNNNGCTTGTTATTAGGTCGATCCCTCTTAATAAAAGTTAGGATAAAGATTGTGACACAAAACAAAAATTTGACTAGCAACTCAAATGAAAACAGTTTTTAATAACATCCAACCATCTTTGGGCATGGATTTCTAAACCGAGTTGNCCAAAATGCACACTGTCATAGCGGTATTTCGCACCAACCAAATCGTCGGTAGTTGGACCCTCAAACGCCAACTCCCGCTCAACAAGTGCCTNTTGGCCTGCTAGAATGGCTGCTTGTTTATCCACATGATCCTCACCAATGAAAGAAACCTGTGCCACGATCCAAGGCAAATTCAAATTGGCATCCTTATGGGATTGATAAATTATTTTTTTCATGCCCGCTACATAGGAATCTGCAGATGTACCATTTAAGGTATCGGATTCACCTTGATGCCACAGAACCGCACGTGCACCGGTTGGAGACACGCGGGAGATAGCCTGCTGGAGACGGAAATAAAGTGAACCTTCAATGTCCGGATCCCACTGACAAACCGCAGTTCCTCCTACACCAACGGAGACAAATCCAATCGGCAAGTTAATTTCTTTGACCATTAAATCCCCTAGTAGAGGCCACGGTGTTCCTCCCTCACCAGTTGCTATAGGCTGTGGATCATCTGCAGTTTGCCAGCCATTTTCTCCCAGTGCAACGATCCTATCATCCTCTGCGTTCTGTTTTGGGTACCCATGGTTAGCTGAGTTCGACTGTCCTGCGGTAATCAAGACTTCACCAACTCCAACTTTTTCAACATCGGTTGTCGCCAAGATTTTTTCACCGCAAACAGCATGAAACTGTAAATGATACCATCCTCCCGCTCCAAGTTCTATTATGGTTAAGAAGGATTGATCCTCACTCAAGTCAACCGTAAACGAATTCTGCAACTTCCCATTTATTGAAGCAACAATTTTGACATGAGTAGCTTCGCCTCCACAGCGACCAGAAACCTTGATATCAGATTTTTGTTTGGCATCTTGCTGGAAAACAGCACGCTCTGTCGGGGTCTCAACTACAACGAAATTATTCATTGACACCTCAAGTCTTTGCTGAAAACAGCTTGGCTACCTTTAATCAATATGGAAATTTAGTCAGCCAAGGATGCTAATTTATTGTAATCGACATTGCACAACGAAACCCAATACTAAACTGTGATTCGGTTGGTATCAATTGACTTCGTGCAGCACACCTCAATTCATTTTGATGGCTGTACCATGATCCTCCACGAACAACCCGTTTAATGGAAGATTCGGACTCAGGGCTAGCATTTACCGGATTTTTTGCCGTTGCTGAACTGTAGAAATTAGCATCATATATATCCGCAACCCATTCGGCCACGTTTCCAGCCATATTGTAGATGCGATAAGGACTTTGACCTGCTGGATACTCATTTACTGGCTCAGCTTCACCACGGTGCTTATTATAATTTGCTTGTAACCAGTCAATGCCTTCACCCCAAGGGTAGGTTCGACTGTCATATCCTCGTGCGGCTTTCTCCCATTCTGCTTCCGTCGGCAATCGTTTCCCACTCCATTCAGCATAGGCGTTCGCACCGAACCAAGTTACCTCAACCACTGGATGATTTAGGTAACCATCCGCCACCCGATACATTCCACCGAACCACACAATCTGCACATCCTTATCTGCGAGATCAATCAGTAAATTATCATCCTGATCCGTGATACGGCCAATATCATTTAGGAATCTAGCAAACTCAAGATTTGTTACTTCATATTTATCAATAAAAAAAGGATCAAGTTCAATTTCCCGTTCGGGTTGTTGGTCAAGATCTCCGTCGACATCTCCCATTGTAAAGCGGCGAACTGGGATGAGCACCATACCTTCTGGAAGTTCAGCAACTGTTATTCTTACGCGGTAACTTGCACTATTGACGTTTGGTTGATCTTTGATTGCATCCCAGACGATCCTTTTTGCTTTTCCTGCTTCAATACCATTACCTACATCACCTGTCAAACTATTTAATCCTATCGGGACATCGTAGGTTCGGCCGTTATTATCCGAGATTTCGATGGCAACTGATAACAAATCGTCCTGTTCGTCTTCGAGATCGAAGCTGATTTCCAACTTGCCATCTTCACGTTGCGAAACATCTAGATTCGTAACTACAGGATTAGTATTAGCAAAAACGCAACAGGCTAATGAAATAAGTGTCAACGTGATTATAGCCTTGGTTTTTAAATGCTCCATGCACAACAGCCCCCATAAAATTCTCAGCACATTTATTTTACCACAGGTTGGTTTGATTTTAAACCATTTTAGCTTATATGCACCTCGGTTCAACTGTTCACATTCTCACATGGGATATGTTATAATGTGGTTCGAATTATGGGATTTAACCCCCCCCAACATTCATCTAAAAAGTGTTTAATATGAGGCAAACTGTCGCCATCATTTTTTTCCTCTCTGGTGCGAGTGGTTTAATATACCAGATAATCTGGACACGACAACTCACCCTCCTCTTCGGAAGCACTGTTTTGGCTGTCAGTACTGTCTTGACCGCGTTCATGGCAGGACTCGCGCTTGGTAGCGTATATTTTGGAAAATTGGCCGACCGCCAGAATTCCCCAATNCGGCTATACGCAGTTCTGGAAATATTAATTGGTATTTACGCCTTGATATTTCCGCTATTTCTCCTCATGTTAAANGCATCCTATATCCTGATTTATCGATCATTTAATGCTGAATTCTACTCACTTACACTAGTCCGATTTGCTATATCCTTTNTTATAGTTTTAATACCAACAACTTTAATGGGTGGNACGTTACCAGTCATAAGCAAGTTTGTAGTTCAAGGGATCGAAAACAGAGGTCGTTATATTGGGGNTTTTTATGCAGTTAATACATTTGGTGCTGCTATAGGGACAATCGCTACAGGATTCATTTTTATTCAATATCTTGGTATCCAACGTACAGTTTTTTTAGCTGTGGGCATAAATTTTTTCGTAGCTCTCGTGGCATTTTTGATTGATCGATACCCAGCAAAAAGGCAGGTAGATAAGGCCTTACATTTAGATCCAGAGCCAGCAAACTTAGGAAGAGATCCAATTTGGAAATTTGTGTTGTTGGCCTTTGGTATCTCGGGATTTTGCTCTTTAGCATATGAAGTCCTGTGGACGCGCATCCTTGTATTTTTTCTAGGTAATACTACTTATGCGTTCTCAACGATCTTAGCTGCTTTTCTGTTTGGTATTGCGCTTGGCAGTTACATCTTTGCAAAAGTTGCAGATTGGACAAAATCACCCGTCAACTTGTTAGGCTTGGTTCAAATTAGCATTGGGCTGTCCGCCATATTGTTGATGCCTATGTTCAACAAACTACTTGATGTAATACTCATATTCCAAGGCTTACCCGGTGGACGATTTTGGACTTTCCTTGTATGTTTGGTTGTGATGGTTGTTCCTGCGACACTTATGGGAGCATGCTTTCCTATCGTCACACGGATCTATGTGGACAGTAANAACCNGCTTGGACAAAATATTGGNGAAGCCTATTCNACTAATACAATAGGATCAATCTTGGGATCATTCTGTGCCGGTTTCNTTCTGATACCCTTGATTGGAATTCGCCCATCAATCGCCCTAGTGGTNANTCTTAACANANTNGTCGGCTGTGTACTCATTTTNCTGAATAAGCCGAGGTCTCAAGTTTTTGATGGTATNGCAATCAGTGGTTCAATCGTTACTNTGGCGGCTGTTATNATGACACTGGTTTGGTCAAACACTCCGCTTTTTCTAAACAGCGCAATTTTTCGCTTGCAGCATCCGGGAGATGAACTGATCGACTATACTGANGGTATTGACGCTTCAATTACAACACTCAAGGACGATGCTGATGTGTATCGACTTTACGTTGATACNAACCAAGCTGCTGATGCCTCACGTTGGGATTCGCCATCGCATCGTGTAATTGCTCACCTTCCACTTCTGTTGCATTCTGCCCCAAAAAGCGCATTGGTGGTTGGATTTGGTATGGGCTTGACNTCACATTCTATCACTCAACATGGTGTNAAAATTGATGCNGTCGAAATTTCAGAAGGTGTAATCAAAGCCGCCCGGAATTATTTTACGNCTGTCAACAAAAATGTGTTTGAACATCCACTATTTAATTACCAGATCAATGATGGCCGAAACTATATTTTAATGACTNAAAAGCGATATGATATGATTTCAACGGGAATTATCCATCCGCTTGTGAGTGCCGGCAGTTCGAATATCTACACAGAGGATTTTTACCAACTGTGCAAGCGAATCCTAAATGATGATGGNATTATGTGTCAATGGGTGCCNNTACATAGAATGCCCGAAGAACATCTAAAGATGGTTGTTAGAACGTTCGTTAAAGTGTTTCCAAANACAACCCTTTGGTATAAGTTCACACCAGACTTCATTATTCTCATTGGTACAAATCAACGATTGAAAATTAATTACAAAGATTTTATGGCCAGATCAAATATTCCGAGCATTCAGCAAGGATTAGAGTTTGATAGCCTTGATGGGATGTCACTGCTGGACGCCTTCATGATGGGTGAAGACGCGGTGCAAAACTATGCTGGGGAGGGAAAAATACACACAGATGATCACCCATACCTTGAGTTTTTTAATGCCAAAAGTTTGGTTCAAACCACGCAGAGAAACGTTGAGGGGCTGTCAAAATACCGACAACGAGTCACACCATGGTTAGCNAATTATGGNCAAACATTTGATGANAAGAAGCANATCCGAGACCAAATTAACCACTATTTTTCNGCCACGCAAAAGTTGATNAAAGGCCAGATCGCCTATGNTGGCAGGGATTATAACAAGGCAGGTCANGTACTTGGAGAAGCATTTTCATCAAACAAAGATGATATGACCATTCGATACAATCTGCAGGTGGTTCTTGGCCTGACACANGAAAACCAACAGGAAGAAATAACNCAGCTTGAAAAACAGCTAAAGCAANAACTAAGGCAGAATCCACAAGATGCAGGAGCTTACTTCCAACTGGCTGTTATCTATGAAATGCAAGGGGAACTCGACAAATCNGCGGATGCAGCAGAAGAATCACTCAAATACAATCCAAACCAGCTAGAACTTTATCTCTTTCTTGGTCCATTATATGAGCGGCAAGAGAAAATCGATCGGGCACTAGGAACTTATGAACGGCTTGAAAAAATTGCAGATGAGTTACCACCAGAGATATTGGGCGTTATGGCTTCTATTTACCATATGAAAGGACTTGACGATAAAGCGATCAAATATGCCGAAAANGCGTTTGCGTCCGCACCGGATTCTTGGAAAGTAAATCATCTACTTGGTACTATCTATCTTGATCAAAAACACGAGAAAAAGGCAATCCAGTTTTATCTTAAAGCCATTGAGCTAGCCCCTGATGCTGTACAGCCTCTAATAAGTTTAGCCCAATTGCATTTCTCACAACAGCAGTATGATCAGGCTCTGCAATCTATAAATCAAGCTATAAAGCTGGTGCCAGAAGATCGGGGTTTAAAAGAATTGCGTCAACAAATATGGAATGCTATGTAAAAGCGAATTTTTCTATGTTTCAAATTTAGGGAGAGGGAAAAATGCAAAAAATGAAACGATCACATTATTGTGGCGAGTTGCGACTCGCTGACGCAGGACAAGCAGCAAAACTGACTGGGTGGGTTATGCGCCGTCGTGATCACGGAGGTGTAATTTTCGTCGATCTCCGAGATAAATCGGGAATCACGCAAGTCGTGTTTGATCCGATGATTAGTCAGGTAGCTCATGAACTAGCTAACCAAATTCGGAATGAATTTGTATTATGTGTTAGTGGCAAAATCCGCGGACGGGGTGAAGGAGCTACAAACCCAAATTTGCCAACCGGTGAAATTGAAATTGCTGCAGATCAACTTGAAATCCTGAATACTGCGCAAACCCCACCCTTCCTTGTTGAAGACGATATTAACGTTGCGGAAGAGGTTCGGCTTAAACACAGATATCTTGATTTACGCCGGCCCAAAATGCAGAAGGCCTTACTAACACGACATAAAGCTATGTTAGCATGCAGAAACTATATGAGCGAGCAGGGTTTTATAGAAGTTGAAACGCCAATCCTAATGAACAGTACACCAGAAGGCGCCCGTGATGTGCTTGTACCAAGTCGTCTAAATCATGGTCAATTTTATGCCTTACCACAGTCACCACAACAATTTAAACAAATTTTAATGATGAGCGGGATCGACCGGTATTTTCAAATNCCCAAGTGTTTTCGAGATGAGGATACCCGTGCTGATCGCCAGTTGGAATTCACACAAATTGATTATGAAATGTCGTTCGCAACTCAAGATGATGTGATTGAAATCACTGAAGGATTGATGAAACGAATTTTTGAAGAAGCTGCTGATATTCCTGTCAATGTTCCGTTCAATCGAATGTCATACGCAGATGCAATGTCTAGATTTGGGTCAGACAAACCTGATACACGTTTCGACATGGAACTTTATAACCTCTCTGATCTGGTAGCTGATTGTGATTTTAAAGTTTTTTCAAGCGTCGTGANCAGTGGTGGTCAGGTGAAAGGACTCGCAGTTCCTGATGGAGCCAATCAATTCTCACGTCGAGATATTGATGAACTCACCAATCTAGTAGCTGTTTACCAAGCCAAAGGATTAGCTTGGATTAAGGTTACAGAAAACGGCTTTGATTCTGGAATTGTTAAGTTTTTTACTGAGGAAACTCTTAATGCTATCGCAGAGCGAATGAAAGCTACACGTGGGGATTTGATGTTATTTGTTGCCGACACACCCAAGGTTGTTGCTGATTCTCTTTCCAATTTACGCTTGCATCTTGGTCGAAGTCTTGACCTGATTGACCATAATCGATATGACTTTCTGTGGGTTGTTGATTTTCCGTTATTTGAGTGGAATGCAGAAGAGGATCGTTATGAACCAGCTCATCATCTTTTTACGGCGCCTTCTGATGACAGTATCCCATTACTTGATACTGATCCTGGTAAAGCCCAATCACAACACTATGATTTGGTGATTAATGGAAATGAAGTTGCCAGTGGAAGTGTTAGAATTCATAGGTGGGAGATTCAGCAAAAGATTTTAGAAAATCTGAATATTTCTCCGGAAGAAGTGAAATCGAGGTTCGGATACTTTATTGAAGCGTTGCAATATGGCACCCCGCCACACGCAGGAATTGCCCCGGGCCTAGACCGACTGGTAATGATAATGCTAGGAGAAGAAAATATCCGTGAAGTCATCGCCTTTCCAAAAACACAACGTGGCGCTTGTCTGATGACTGGAGCACCTTCCGACGTCACTGATTTCCAACTCGAAGAATTATCAATCAAAATTAACGCATAAATATGTTACGTAACACAAAATAAGGAGACAGGTAATGAATGATCTCAAATATGATATTTTGGCAGATGATCTGGAAAAACAGGGGCACAATGTAGACGAAATTAGAAATAATTTAAAAAAGCAACATATTGAAACACCTTCGTGGGGGTATGGAAATTCCGGAACGCGTTTCGGTGTTTTTCATCANGAAGGTGCTGCACGAAATGCGGCGGAACGACTCGAAGATGCAGCAACTGTGCATAAGTACACGGGTGTATCTCCAACAGTGGCCCTCCATATTCCGTGGGACCAAACAGACGATTGGGATGGCCTCCAGCAGTATGCTGCCGAACTTGGCATTGGCATTGGTGCTATCAACCCAAATGTTTTTCAGGACCAAATTTACAAACTGGGTAGTGTGTGCAACCCTGATTCATCAATCCGTCGAACAGCTATTGANCATATGCTTGAGTGCGTCGACATAATGAACATAACCGGGTCACAAGATTTGAGCCTATGGTTTGCTGATGGCACCAACTTTCCTGGGCAAGGCGATTTTCGACAGAGAAAACATTGGATGGAAGAAGCATTAAAAGAGATTTGCNACACGCTAAACGATAACCAGCGAATGCTAATCGAATATAAATTCTTTGAACCTGGATTCTATCATACAGATTTAACTGATTGGGGAACTGCCTACGTAATGGCCAAAAAGTTAGGTAATAAAGCGCAGGTACTTATTGATTTAGGGCACCATCCACTTGGCATCAACATCGAGTTTATCGTCGCTTATTTAATTGATGAGAATAAACTTGGTGGGTTTCATTTTAACTGCAAAAAATTTGCCGACGATGATTTAACCGTGGGTTCCATCAATCCACAGGAGCTTTTTTTGATCTATAACGAACTTGTGGCGGCGGAACTTGATCCAGAAGTAGAAACTGATATCGCTTATATGATTGATCAAAGCCACAACCTTAAGCCGAAGGTCGAGGCCAGTATCCAATCAGTTTGTAATCTCCAAACGGCTTATGCTAAGGCTTTAATTGTTGATCGCCAATCGTTGGCTGAAACACAAGCAGCGGGTGAAATTATTGATGCTGAACAAATCCTGCAACGTGCGGCGGAGACCGATGTACGTCCTCTGTTGGAACGAGTTCGATTAGAAATGGATCTGGATCCCAATCCTCTCACTGCCTATCGTAAAAGCGGATACTTTGACCGAATCAGCAAAGCTCGAGTTGGCGGCGAAAGTCAAGGATGGGCTTAAGCAACTATGAAAAACGTGTCCTTTGATCGCCTGGTAGATGTTGTCGCTATGTTGCGAAGCAAAAACGGATGCCCTTGGGATCTAGCCCAAACCCATGAATCACTGAAGGCAGATTTAATTGAGGAAGCATACGAGCTTATTGAAGCCATTGATGCCAAAGTACCGAAGAAAATCTGTGATGAACTTGGGGATTTGTTGATGCAAGTTATGTTACATTCGCAAATTGCCACAGATCGGAATGAATTTAGTGTTGACGAAGTCATTGAAAACTTGACGGAGAAACTGGTCCGGAGACACCCACATGTTTTTGGATCAGTTGTTGCTACCGACGAAAACGAGGTGCTGGAGAATTGGGAAGAGATTAAACGTGGTGAAGAGGGAAACAAAGATCGAAAATCATCATTAGATGGTATTCCACATTCGTTGCCCAGTCTACAAAGAGCGGAGAAAATCCAGAAAAGAGCGTCAAGAGCTGGATTTGACTGGGACANAACAGAGGATGTTTTACCCAAACTTCAAGAAGAAATTGACGAAATCGAGGAGAGCATTAGAAACGACGACATTACCGAAATAGAAATGGAAATCGGTGATTTACTTTTTTCGGTTGTAAATTTATGNCGTTTTCTAAATGTACAGCCCGAAGAAGCATTACGAAAGTCTACCCGNAAATTTGNAGATCGGTTTCAACGGATGGAAACCNCACTTGAAAGAACCAATAAGANGTTCAAAGANTACGACCTTTCCACACTCGATCAGATTTGGGAACAAGTTAAACAACAGGAAAAAGCTTAACTTCTCCGATGCCAGAACGCAGAAATTATGGCGGTAATCGGAATCACTAAAACCAATCCAAGTGTACCTGCAAGGAGCCTNAGNATCTCCGCAGCTGTAATTCCAATGCTGAGCAACTCAACTACTGGTGAAGCAAATAGGCTATTTCTTAAATCAGGCGCTATAATTGCCATGAGAAGCAGTATTCGTACACCAATATATGCGAATAATAGCGTGTTAACCATGGTACCTAAAATGTCTGTACCAACGTTCATNCCAGAAGAAATCAATTGCCACGATGACATCTGTGGGTTTGCCCGGCGAACTTCCTCCATTGCCGANGAAACTTCAATAGCCCCATCAACGGCAACACCTAATAAGCCGATTAACATTCCAGCCAATAGCAATTGGCGAAAATCGAAGGGGATCCCAACTGCTTCGACGATATCAGCAGAGATCGCATTTTCCATACCTGAGAAGTGCAAATAATGCTGCGAAATCACTACGATAAAACCGGCAATCGTTACTCCTACCATTGTACTAATAACAGCTGAAAGTGTCTTGCGACTGGGACCAATGACAAAAACCAACGAGCAAAAGGCAATCATCCCACTGCTCAAAACCACAATCAGAACAGGTGGGTTACCGCCTGCAATCAGTGGTAGCATAAAAAAATAAATAATCAGTCCCGAACCAACCATTGCAATAACTGTCCGAACGCCCTCGTTTCGCCCGACTAAAATGATGACAACCAGCATTACCCCAAACATCCAAATAAGAAACCGGTCTCTCCCATATTCTTGCACTAGGTTGACTAAACCGATTTGATCGGGAGATCCACCGACACGACAAAGGACGATATCTCCTGGTTCTGCAGGAATCGTTAGTAGCGGCATCTTTTTCTGAATCACATTTCGCAAGATCAGATTCTGTCCTTTATAGNTTCCTGCTAGTAATTCGATCTCCAGAATATCGTGCACTGTTGATTCAGTTTCAGCATTACGTTCAAGTCGACGGATAACTTTTCCTTTCGCATACTCAGAAACCGAAACCAAATTACCACTACTATCCTCCTTTCGCACAACGGTAGCCGCCGAATGATTAACGTAATTTTGTAATCCTAAAATACTACAAATAACAACCACTAAACCAAATGGCACCAGATACTGAGATTTTTTCTCTTCTTCTTGGCGATGCATCATTTCTAATTCTTCAGTAGAGGGGATATCTTGAGCTACACGGTCACGATCAACCTTTGCATATTTGGTTAATATTCCAGCCACAACTGACGTAATAGGAACAGTCAGGACTAAACCAATTGTTCCTATAATGGCTTGAAGAATTGCTGCAGCAGTTGCTTCATCATTGACAATACGGAGAAATGGATAAGACACACCAACTTCCGGAAAATCTATACGCGGCAGCAGCATAGTTATGATTTCAGCACCAAGATAGGCAAAGATCAGGGTATCTGCCATAGTACCCATCACATCNCTCCCNACGTTAAAGCCAATGCGAATCGCTTGCCGCACACTAACGTTGGGATTCACCTCTTTAACTTCATGTACGGAAGAAGATATCGACATTCCCACATCCATCATGGCTCCAACCGATCCTAAGATCATTCCTGCTGACAACAAATCAGTGAAGTTCCACGAATGTGCCCCTGGTGTTCGCCAGAGTGCGATACCCAGTTCAAGAAACCCAAATTCCTCAGCGAGTCCAGTGAGATACATTGCCCTCTGCCCAATGATTGAAAGGACAGCAACCATTATTAATCCTCCAAGTGTACCAATCACACCTGAAATTACCTTTCGACTAAAACCAGCGATAACAACAAAAGTCATCAAAGTTAAAAGTGCTGATATTGATAAAGAAACAAAAATTGGATTATAACCCTTGACTAAGAGTGGAATCAGCAGATAGAAAACGATTAGACCAGACAAGAACATGGTTGCAATCGCACGAATCCCCTTGGATCCTCCAATTATGATCATCAATACAGCCAAAAGTCCTGTTAAGTACAGCAAATAGGGCGTTCGGAAATACTCCAGTAGCCGGACAGTATCGATCGATTTCTGATCAGATCGCCGAAGAGGAATCTCAAGGAAGAGGCGATCGCCGATATACAGTTTCCGATCGCTATAATCACGACCGATCCAAATGTTGTCAACTTCCACTGTCTGACCACGGAATCGACTGGACAGAATCTGGAAGGTTGCAATCTGATCAACTGATTCGTTGGTGTCAAGTTTTTTTACCTGACCAATACAAACAATTGTTTCAAGAGCACCGTGATAAACAGTCTGGGAAAACCGAAGGAGGGTAACATGTAGGAAGAAAACTATCGCTAGGACCACCACACAACCGAAAAGTTTAAGGCGCCATTCAGTCATTAGATAACTTTCACATATAGCTCAGATGTTTATGGATGTTTTCAGCAACTTGGCGGTTGATCGTTTCAACAGCAAGAAGTTTTTCTATGGTCGCATTACGAATTTCATCAATTGACCTGAAATGCCGCAGCAAAACCTTTTTTCGCTTCTTTCCAACAAGCGGAATATCGTCCAAAACGGAATGTGTCAAATTTTGCACACGCAGTTTCCTNTGATAATGAAGAGCNAAACGGTGTGCTTCGTCACGTATACGCTGGATGAGGTGGAGCGTTGGGTCTTCCCTAGGGATAGCAATTGGGTCTTTCTGTTCAGGGAGATAAACACGCTCAAATCGTTTGGCCAATCCAATNATAGGAAAATGTGCNANCCCAAGNTGTTTTAATACGTGANAAGCGGAATTCAGTTGGCCTTTTCCACCATCAATTAGAATCAAATCCGGGAAACGGTTCTCTGCAGTTGTTTGCCGAAACCTTCGAGAGATCACTTCTCGCATCGATGCATAATCATTTTGGCCATTAACACCCCGAATCTTGAAATGACGATACTCCGATTTTTCAGGCTCACCATTTTCCATTACAACCATTGAGGCAACAGTAAAACGCTCACCAAGATTAGAAATATCGAATCCTTCAATACGCTGGGGTGGTCGTGGTAAACCAAGCAATTTTTGGAGATTAAGCAAAGCTGGATCCTCATCGTTAACAACAGCAAAATTGAAGTCTTTCTGATCAAGGATCAACCGCGCATTTTTGGTTGCCATTTCAACAAGTTGATGTTTCCGACCACGCTGTGGGACATGAATATTAGTCCGACCACCACGTTTCTCAGACAACCAATTTCCGATTGTATTTGGCATCTCAATAGTGTTTGGAAGGATAATAGTTTTGGGTATAAAAGGGACGTTTTCGTAATATTGCTGAATGAATGCCGTCAATGCCTCGATTTTAAGATCTGATTCAACATTAGTCAAGAAATGGTGCTCACGGTCAAGCAATTTCCCGTCACGAACCATCATTATTTGAACGCACGCTTCGCTGTCACGATAAGCAATACCAACTACATCTTCATCTATGGCCGACGGTGTATCAATGTTCTGTGTAGCCACTGCATCTTTGATCATGCTGATCTGATCACGGTATTTAGCCGCCAATTCAAAGTTGAGTTCTTCTGCGGCTAACTCCATCTTGACACGAATATCAGCGACAACCTGATTAATATCACCACTTAGAAATCGGACCACATTCTTGACGATGCTCTTGTAAGCGAAAGTATCAATATGATCCGCACATGGAGCATCACAACACTTAATATGATAATCAAGGCATGGCCGGTGTTTGTTCCCTTTTTCATCAAGTTGAAGTTCGCATGTGCGAATAGGGAAAATTTTTGCTAACAGTTTGATTGTCTGACGCATGGCACGTGGTTTNATGTACGGGCCAAAATATTTTGCGCTATCCTTGTCAACATTTCGCACAACTTGTAATGAAGGAAACGGCTCATCAACAGTAATTTTCAAGTATGGATAGTGCCCATTATCTTTGAGCTTAATGTTGTAACGTGGTAGATGTTTCTTGATCAGATTGTTTTCAAGAATTAGTGCTTCAATAACGTTTGCAGTCACAATATATTCCACATCCTTAACGTGCCGCAACATCGCCCCTGTTTTACCATGAGGCTTAGCCGATGGTCGAAAGTAGGATTGAACACGATGCCGAATCGACTTTGCCTTTCCAACATACAGGATCTTACCCGACTTACTTTTCATCATGTAGATGCCGGGATCAGTGGGGAATTTTGCTAGATTATCTCTAATCTTCTGGGGTGCCATCTATAACGAAAATCAGCTTACGCCTGATAATTTTTCAAGTGCAAGCATCAAGGCATGTGTACCGAGACGACCGTGGCCTTGTGCCTGAGTGGCCAGATAAAGTTGATGAACAAGCGAAAGCCCTGGAAGGCTAATGCCCATACGTTTGGCTTCATCCAATGCAATCCCCATATCCTTGATAAAATGTTCAACAAAAAACCCAGGATCAAAGTTGCGTTTTAAAACGCGTGGAGCGAGATTGTCTAGTGACCAGCAACCGGCTGCGCCTTTGCTGATTGTTGATAACATAATTTCAAGGTCAAGCCCTGCTTTCGCACCGTAAAGTAATGCTTCACAGACACCTATCATGGTACCAGAAATGGTAATTTGATTACACATTTTAGTATGCTGACCAGATCCTGCTTCCCCTTGATAGACAATATTTTGGCCCATGGCTTCAAAGAGAGGATGAATGGCGTCAACAGCTTCTTGATCACCTCCAATCATGATTGCCAAACGGGCCTCACGAGCCCCAACATCACCACCTGAAACAGGTGCATCGATTGACGATACACCTTTAGCTCGCGCTGCTTGATGGATCTCGATAGCCAGTGATGGTTCGGTTGTCGTCATATCAACAACAATACTCCCTGATTTTGCCGTTGTTAAAATCCCATTTTCACCTAAATATACTTGGCGCACATCCTCTGGGAAACCAACAATGGTAAAGATAATATCTGAGCTTTCTGCTACCTCCGCTGGTGAATTAGCCCAAGTTGCTCCAGCTTTCAATAGCGGGTCAGCCTTAGACTTAGTGCGTGTAAATATCGTTGCTGTATAACCAAGATCTATCACATGTTGACACATCCAACGCCCCATGACACCTGTACCAACCCAACCGATTTTTATCTGTGAGGGGTGAACTTCTTTAATCATAAAATTTCTCCTACACTTTATAAATTTTGTTAATTATTCTGAAAATTGCACCCAAAAGCTTCAACAAGTTCTACTGCTTTACCTAAGCCATCTTCAGTTTCGATCTTCTTCCCAAGTTCTTTGGCTTTAGTTGACATTGATTCGGATCTAATGACTTGAAGAATTCGATCTGCTAAACTCTTAGTAGTCATCTGTTTCCGATGGAGAATCTTAGGAGCAACGCCAAGTTTTTGTAACCTACTACCCCAATATGGTTGATCGGCTAAATGTGGTATTACAATAGATGGCACACCGGCAAGACAAGCCGCGTGGGTGGTACCCGCACCACCGTGGTGAATTACGCATATGCCCCGCCGAAACAAGAAATCGTGCGGCACATGACCAACAGAAAGGATCTTGCTATCCCATCCAAATGATTCACTACCCAATTTCCCCCAACCTGCTTGGATTATTGCTCTTTGACCGGTTACCTGAACAGCATCAACGATAGTCTGGGTTGTCTCCAAACCTTTGGTTCCTCCCATAGAACCAAAGGAAACAATAATTGGTGAAGGTCCCTGGTCTAAAAACTTGCGTAAATCTAGCGGAACTTCATAATCTGGTTCTTCTAAAAACCAAGCTCCGGTAAATTTATGATAAGACGGCAAATCCGGCGGCGGTTTTGTAATATAAGAGGATGACGCCACTAAGTTAAGTTGAGGTGAATACATACCTTTAATTCCGATCAAACTCCTGTTATTTCCACCAACAGAGTCAAAAAACGCATTAAACACAGGATCCGCTTGATGGTACATCATCAATTCGACTACCTTCCACATCAAGTAATTGCCATATCTTCCCAAATTCGGTGCGGGTGAAGGAGCCGTGTAAATGGACTTGATAAATCCAGGACAGTAGCTAACTGTTATCCAAGGTAGATTCTTTTTAATAGCTGCTTCCTGACCTGGCATGTCAGCCGAGTGGCAGACTACTATATCACAATCTGTCATGGCATCAAGACAATCATTATACCATTGTTCTGCCTGGTTGAGAATTCCTTCTTTTGCAATCATCAAAGCAGATTTGAGTGGATTCCGGATATCGATGATCCTGTCCATGATCTGATCAAATCGGTCTTTCTCGAATGGCACACCAACCGGACGAAACCCAACTCCAATTTTCTCAAACTGTTGACCGTAAACGCTTGAAGCACAAACTTGAACTTTATGGCCAGCAATTTTTAACTCATTGGCCAAAGCCAAAAAAGGCCGAACATCACCAGTAGTTCCCCAAGTTGTCAACATAATTTTCATTGGATTCATTTAGCCCAAACGATCTCCATTTAGACAATAACAAATTACTTTTTTAGAAACGTGGATCCGTTCTATCACCAATCTGTTCATACCAGACCCGACATATGGTTAAGATGTCTTGGACCAATAANGAGAGAAAATAAACATCATATTTGAGCTGGCAGTATCAGACCAATTAGGCATTCCTAAAGCGCCACATTCGCATATCACGAATCAGTAAAGATCCGGCTGGCATTAGAACCAACTCGGTTTTTTTTAATAATTGACTCAGATTAATGCCGTTTGGCATCAGGTGTGTCCCGCCTGACCAAATTCCCATGACACCATTTTCCTGAGTGAAATCCACTAGAGGAATATTCATGGAGATACTATATGGAGGTATGGTTTCTCCGTTCGAAAAGAATCCATGAATGTCAGAGTGTACATGCTGATATTCAGATTTGGGGAGTGGTGTCCTAGAGACCAGATAGTGGCAAATACAATCAGATCCAAGCATGACACCAATTACCGAACAATTGGGCTGGTAATAATTTGTGGCTTAATAAACGGGTTACTAAGTGGTTAGAATCGGTTTTAGCTGCATATTCATCTAGAAGCCCATAAAGTGGGAACGAGGCCTCAACAAGATTTCTCTCGAGAACTGACTCGAAAACAACGTATCTATCCACTCCTACCTGCTGAAAAGCTAAATCGGGTGTTTCAGGCTTTAGCTTTTCCTGTTCAAGTTCTTCAGAACTTAACTTCATCAGTTTTTCACCTTGAACCTCTGTATTTACCTTGGGAAAAAACATGCAATTTATTATATTACAATCCATAGTCAAACTCAAATGGAAAACCCTTTTGCAAATCAGTTATGACTCTGATAGAATTAATGGTCAACCACGAGACCATTAAGATTGATCCAGAGTTTCTATCATGCGCAAGATTACAGTTATTTTTGTTTGTTTAACCTTTCTTTTAAGTTGCGTAGCAGACCGCGATTTTGATTCCAACCTGTCTTCCAAAAACCAGGAGGACGGCTGGGTTGAATATAATCAAAACGATTTTTCGCAAGCCCTCGTGGCATTTGAACGGGCAGTTAGCCTCAATCCTAACCTGTCTGATGCACATAATGGTTTGGGATGGGCACATCTCAGTATGTCTCAAGTACCCAACACTAATACACAAATAATTGCCAAGGCGCAAAGATCCTTTCAGGATGCAATTCTCGCCGACACCCAAAATTCAGATGCTTGGATAGGACTCGCCAATGTTCTTTTTCTCCGGCGCCAAAAACCGGCCGATTTTGAGGCAGCAATTCAAGCTATCGAAAACGCGTTAGCCGCTGATCGAGACTACTTTTTTCGCCATGATTATGATTCGATTGCTGATATTCATATTCTGAAGTCATTCTGCTACTACCACCTCGGCAAAAAAACACAGGCAGATTCTATCATTCGAACTGTTCTAAAATCAGATCCCACCAACCAATCCGCAACCCAGTTGAAAAAATTGTTAGCATTTTAAGTGAATAAAAGTGGCGCAAAATAAATTCAGGCTAATAAAAGAAGATGAAAAAACTTGCGCCCGCTTGGGTCAACTTCGCACAGCTCATGGCGTTGTCAACACCCCGATATTTATGCCGGTCGGCACCCGTGCTACCGTCAAGACCTGTTCACCACGGGACCTGATCGAAATGGGAGCCGAGATTATACTCGGTAATACCTATCATCTTTACCTTCGTCCAGGACATCAAGTTATTCAGCGAGCGGGCGGATTGCATAAGTTCATGGGATGGAAAAAACCGATCTTAACTGATAGTGGTGGGTTTCAAGTTTTCAGTCTAGGGGAACGCCGAAAAATCACTGAAAGTGGGGTTGAGTTTCAATCTGGAATTGATGGGTCGAAACACATGATTAGCCCGGAACGCGCCATTGAAATTCAGAACGCTCTNGGTGCTGANGTGATCATGGCTTTTGACGAATGTCCNGCGCATACAACTGATCGAGAATATATTGAAAATTCGATGAAGATGACACTCCGTTGGGCCAAACGTTGCAAAGAAACNCACAAAAATGCCAATCANTTGTTGTTTGGTATTGTGCAAGGCGGCTTTTTCAACGACCTACGCAAAGAAAGCGTCGAGCGAACTGTCGAAATGGGGTTTCCTGGATATGCCATTGGCGGACTGAGTGTTGGAGAGGAAAAAGAGTTGATGTATCAGACAACTGCTTACACTGCTCCGTTGCTTCCAAAAGAGAAACCTAGATATCTAATGGGAGTTGGTACCCCACAGGATTTAGTCTACAGTGTTAGTTGTGGCATCGATATGTTTGATTGTGTTATGCCAACCCGAAACGCACGAAATGGATCGCTTTTTACTAGCGTTGGCAAGGTTAAAATCCGTAACGCAAAATATAGGTCCGATTTTACACCGCTTGACCCTAACTGTAATTGTTACACATGTCAAAATTTCACTAGTGCTTATTTACGTCATCTTGATAGCGAAAACGAGATGCTGGGCCATCATCTAAAAACAGTCCACAATCTGTATTTCTACATAAGCTTGATGCGAGGCATTCGCCAATCAATTAAAATNGGCACCTTCTCAAAACTGAAGAATGATATCCCGATGCTCTTTCAAACTGGCCAAAACTGCAGTGTNGCAGATTCTTCCTAGGAATGAAATCTGTATCAATCCAAAGAAATCATGATACACCCNTTTCCATCAAATACAATATTATCTCAATCGAGTCAACCGGAGGTCATTTATGGAGAGACTTGAATCGTTCAATGCACTCGCTATACAGCAAAAGAAGGAATGGGGAGAAATCATTACCGACTTCGAAACCAGAAATCGCTATACAGTTTTNAGTTCGGATGGGAACCCACTATTCTTAGCCGCTGAAGAGGAAGGTTCTTTTCTTCTGAGGTGGTTTTTGAAAGCACTGAGACCTTTCAGGATTCNCATCTTGGACATGCAAGGTGAAAGTGTTCTTTCATTGCACCGATCATTCCGATTTTATTTCCATGTTGCTGAAATCTTTGATAATCAAGGGAAATTGGTCGGAACAATTAAAAGGCAATTTTCGATTTTGCGGCGAATATACTCTGTAAATGACNCTTCGGAACAGGAAATGTATCAGCTCTTTGGTCCTCTGNTCCACCCATGGACCTTCAATATCTACCAAGATGACAGAGAAGTTGGGCACATCACCAAAAAGTGGAGTGGGCTTTTGAAGGAAACTTTCACTGACGCCGACAATTTCGGTATCACATTTCCATCGGATGCAAATACTAACCAAAAAAGCGTGCTTCTAGGTGCAGTCTTCCTGATTGATTTTGTCCATTTTGAAAATCGTTAGTCCNCTTAATTCAGAGATTTGATATAATCAATCAGATCTCTTCCATGTTTTCGCACACTAACCTTGTCATCCACTTGAACAATGTCACCGTTTTTNCCAATCAAAATTGTGATACGCTTGCAATTGCCTTTCGGTTTTGATATCGCATGGTAAAGNAAACTGATATTACGACCTGTATCAACTAGTAAAGGAAATCCAAGATTATGTTTACCNGCAAATTTCTTATGTGATTCTTGATTTTGTACACTAACACCATAAACGGTAGTTTCAAGAGTTTTGAAATCATTCANCTCATCCCGGAGTGAACAGACTTCCATCGTTCAGCCAGGTGTCATATCCATTGGATAAAATGCAAGGACTATGTTCTTCTTACCTTTGAGATTACTAATTTGATGNGCCTTGCCGTCTTGATCNTATGCAATAAAATCTGGTGCCGGTTGTCCAGCTTTAATCTGGTATTGTGTTGTATTCTTGATCATCTGAACCAAATCGGAACCATGATTTTGCACATCAACTTCTTTGTCAATAATACGAATGTAACCAGCACGATCAATGACAAAAGTAACACGGTTGGATAGAGATTGGTCTCTTAATCCACTATATTGTTGACTAACAATATGATCTACATCAGCTAAAAGTGTGAATCCAAACCCTTCAGTTTGACTAAACTGCTTGTGTGATTCCTGATCATCTGTGCTGATACCATAAACAACTGTTTCCGTAGCCTCAATTTTACTCAACTCGTCACGGAGCGATCGTAGTTCCGCCGTTCAGCCACCAGTAAAATCTTTAGGATAAAAAGCNAGAATAACGTTTTTTTTACCAAGATGCTGGGATAGTTNATANTTTTGGCCATCATTACCCATCAAAGCGAAGTNTGGAGCAACCATACCAACTTTTAAATTTTTCATTTTATCTTCCTCAGCTCTAATGTCTAAAGTGACTATTATAAAAGCCAAAAATATACTCACTAAAATTTTTGGTGTCATGTTTATAACCTCCACCGATAAATGGTACAAGATTTCATCACATGAAGCAAACTTATCCTAACAATCAAAAGCGGAAAAGATTAGCATATGTATCCATCCCATTTGTTTTTCTATCGCTTGTCGTATGCCAAGCTGTCAATTCACAACAAAACTTCAATTTCCGCAACTTTACACGGGCTGGCAACAATATAAGCAGTAACAATATCCGCTTAATTGCTGAAGATCAATTTGGAAAAATTTGGACTGTCACAGACCATAACCTGACTTTTTTTAACGGGTTTTGGTCAACAATTTCCATTTCGGATACAGTCACTTGTCTCATTTTTTCGGGTAAAAATGAGATATGGATTGGAACGGATACCGGCATCCACCGAGGTGTTCTAAATCTGAACCGGATCGACTGGATTGATCAC
>NZUQ01000062.1 GCA_002697225.1 Candidatus Poribacteria bacterium | reverse complement strand
GGGTGGCTTTGCTAATCAAGATAAGGATTTCGAAAGTTCTACTGGAGAAACTGGAAGACAACGACGACAAGATCGTGGTTTTAGTACCACAAACAATGATTTCAACATCGATGCCGACCTCAATCTATTTAGTTGGTTACCAATCAAATACTCGGTTAAAGAACAACAATCTGAAACTGAGAGTCGGCGAGGAACGATTAGTTCGTATCAGAGTGGGAAGAGTCGGACGGAGAATCGAGATTTCTCAGCACAATTTAATCTGCGTCCGTTACCCACACTTGGATTTGCCTACAACTATCAAGATTTTTGGAATGAACGACAAGGCGATCAACTAAGTGATCTGTATACAGGTAACATGCGCTATAGTCTGGGACAGAAGTTCAGTTTCGATCTGCAATACCGGCATGAGGATGTTAAAGTTGATCCCTCAACAGCAATAAGTGCATCAGGCAGCAGTAATTATGGAGGATATGGTGGGTATGGGCGAAATCGTGACGAAAAAGTGGATAGTGGATCAATTTCCTTCAATTTGCAGCCGTTTGCCAGTTTTGGCCTTAATCCGAGGTATGATGTGCAGCGTGAGCTCGAGCGGAGAGAAAATGCTACCCCGTTTTCGAGCCAAGCGACTTCTTTCGATGAAAAAGAAGTAGAAGAAAAATCAGAATTCACGTTGGCATCCCGTGAACATCGAGCTTCACTTAACCCACGTTTGAATAAGGACTTTTTTGGTATCCGCCCAACTATTTCCAATCGTGTCAGTTTGCGTGAAAACTGGTTTAACGATACCAAGGATGCTTCTGTCAACGCGAACATCCGGTTGGGACTTAGTCTCCGCTTGAGGTCATGGTTCAGTTGGCTGTTCCGGGACAAAGTTAGCGAATCAGCCCTAGCCGAGATCGATCCAGCAACTCAAGACTCTGGAATACGATCTTCAGTGGAAAAGGACAGCTTGAATTTAGAAACGAATATTGAAGACAGACGACAGCGNGAAATTGAACGTTTAGAACGGATGGGCATCGATGCTTCTCAGATTGACCAAGCCGAAAGTATGAAAGGAGATTGGATTAGCCGTGACAAGGCGGAAATCGAACGAAAGATAAAACAACGGGAAGGTTNNACTAANGGGGAAGAAGCAGGGTTGCTTCAGCGTAGTNTGGAAAGTTTAGCATTCAATGCAGATATGACTTATAACACTCAAGACTCACTGCGAAGACTTGCCCCTGGCACTACAATATCGGAAATTATTCAAATTGAAGATGAAGATGAACGGCGTACTCAATCTCGTAAAGGAACACGGTATAGCTTTCGGACTTCAATAGATCCATGGAAATGGGCCTCTCTTGGAGGCAACGCGTCATACAATAACAATTTTACTAAGTCCAGGAGTACTTCTTCCCGATCAAAATCAACCAGCTATGAAGGGGATCTGAAAATATTTAACTCCAAAAATACCTCAAGTTTTCAAATCCGATATCGCCATATGATGCGCGATCAAAGCAATATTAATGCGCGAATCGGTGAAAGTTTATCCCACGAACCATCAGTTAGCTGGACCCAAACTTGGAGTGGAGGGACGCGTACTGCCTTTGGAGTACGAACCACGCTAAGGAATCAAGAGCGTGCTGGTATCCAAAGCTCTTCTTTTGTCATTACTCCTAATTTTAGTATTGATTACAAAGTTAGGATTGAAGGTGGAATAAAAGTTCCTTTTCGTCACCGGAGAGTTGTATTGGAGCATGATCTTGATTTAAGCAATACCTTCTCAACAGTAATGCGGCGTGAAAAATTTGGAGCCAACCGAGAAGAAAAATCGGAGCGATACGAAACAACTCTGCGTACAAGATACAATCTGAGTAAACGCCTGACTGCCAACATAAACTTGGGACTTAGTTACAATCAAGACCGAGTTGAAGAAGGCCGGGACTATCTTTCGATTGCCAGTTCTTTTACAGTCAGAGGAGAATTTTGAGGAGCCATAAAAATGTTACTGATTAGTCCTCAACCTCCCATTCGTTAAGGCCTACAGGTAAGGGATTAGGTCGTTCAACGGTGCTGTCAATCTTAACGTGTTGAGCCGTCTGAGAGGACTTATCAAAGGCCAACATCACTTCCAAAACATGGTAAGCGAGATCCCCGTTAACCCGGTGTGGCCGATCATTTCTAATCGCGCGTACCATATCGATCAAACCAATTATACGGGCGTTGTGAGGAAACTCAAGTGGTACTTCATCCCAATTCTCTCTGGCCTTAGCTATTTGTACCGAGCCACCAAAACCGTTGGGATCGGGAACTTTGATCGACCCNTCCGTACCATAAAGTTCAATGCAGGGTAACCCATGACTCCACATGTCAAAACTCATAATCATGGTGATAATGGTTCCGTTGACAAATTCCAGTATGCCTGTCAAGTGCGTTGTTGTGTGAACAGGAATCTTCAAACCATAAGCTTTTTCACTGGTAGCAACCCGTTCTTCGAAAGCTTTTGTTGTTACTGCAGNCACACGCTTTACTGGTCCTAAGATGTTTACNAGCGCTGTGATGTAGTACGGGCCCATATCCATCATTGGCCCACCTCCGATATCATAATAAAATGCTGGATTTGAGTGCCAATTTTCATGGCCATGACCACACATAAAGGCAGATCCTGCAATCGGTTGACCAATTACATTAGCATCTAGCTGTTTTCGTGCGGTTTGGATTCCAGCTCCTAGGAAAGTGTCTGGNGCACAACCGATACGCAATTTTTTTCTCGCCGCAGTTTCCTTCAATTTACGCCCACTGTCGATATCGACAGCAAATGGTTTTTCACTGTAAGTATGCTTATTTGCTTTGAGTGCTTTCAATCCAATTTCGGCATGAGCTTTCGGGATGGTCAAATTGACAACAAGCTCTATTTCCGAATCAGCCAAAAGTTGATCAACACTTACAGCATGGCAGCCAAANCTATCTGCTTGCTTGTTGGCTNCGTCCATGTTGATATCAGCACAGGCTTTAATCTNAAGAGTNTNAGTCTTCCTCGCACCTTCGAAGTAAGCCCCGCTAATGTTCCCACATCCGATGATGCCTAATTTCATTTTATCTAACATCAAATTTCCTTTCTGTATTTCTTGTTTTAGAATGAATGTCTAATGAGCGAAAGCATTAGGATTTCTGCCTGAGAGGAACGCCAACAGGAGTAGACCAAAGTTCCTTTTGTTTGGCTAATCCTCCTACTNCCCCATAGTGTTCATTGAAGATTCTATTTTTATCTTGTGTTAGTGTCATGTGATCAGTTGGTTATATGTTAAAGTCAAGGCTATCTCAGCTTTGATAGTATATATTTCTCGATTGGTAGATACCCAAATCAATAGACTTATCACAACATTCACTTCTGTCACCTTACAAGAAATCTGGAGTATTTACTTTGACTTCGTGCCCCAGATTGGTTGATTGATAAATAGCGTCAAAGATCAGGTTGGTATACAGAAAGGTGTCAGCGGGTATTGGTGATGCAAACTTGTTTTCAACGGCATTAATAAATTGTTTAATCTCATAGTTGATATCGATAGAACCTTCTGGTAGATCTGTTGGTGTGAACTCAGTGAGATCGTTATATCCCCCGTGCATAAGACGTAATTTCGGATCAGAAAACGGATATATCTCGGCGCTACCGNGATTGCCTGCGATCCGTATCTGCCATTGTTCTCTGAAATTAATCGCCCATGAGTGTGCGAAAAAGAGCGTAATTCCTCCTTCAAAACGAATTAGTGCTGTTCCAAAATCTTCTACGTNAAATTGTTCTGGATCCCAATTCCCATCTGCAGAGTGACCAAATATGTTGGCAGAAGATCCGGTGACTGAAACAGGTTTTGGGTGATTCATCAAGTACAATACAGTATCAAGCGTATAGACGCCATTGTCCATAAAAGCTCCTCCTCCAGCTGTTTCCTTGCGAATAAAGCTTCGTCCAGGAATCCCGCGATGTTGCCAGCCAATGGCCTCAGCATAATATATNTCTCCGAGTTTACTCTTTTCAATAAAAGCTTTGGCAGCTAAGATCTCGGGCATAAAACGCCATTTCATCCCAACCATCAGAATTTTATCGTTTTTTTTGCTAGCTTTTACCATTTGAATTGCTTCTTCAGCCGTTGCCGCCATCGGTTTTTCAACTAAGACATGTTTGCCAGCACGGAGAGCGTCGATGCTCGGTTGAGAGTGGGCTTTGGTATAGGTACAAACACTAATAGCNTCGATTTGATCTAACTTTAGCATCTCTTGATAATCGGAAAATGCGTGCTTTACGCCCCATTGATTAGCTGNAGATCTAGCCCGATCGTAATCGATATCTGCCACGGCTATAATTTCTGCACGGTCTGGTAATTGCATATAGCCATCTGCGTGTGCATGTGAGATACCTCCTGTACCGATAATGCCAACACCTATCATAANTCTTCCTTTTTCAATCTCTTGCCTAATTGTATTTTGTCCCAACTGCTATAGGTTTTGGGGATATAGAGTGAACCCAACCTAGTGTTTCAAAAATAGTATTCTAATCAAGTTTAGAAATATTATTATCAGCAATTTTCCATAAGTAGAGGGTAGCAAGTGATCTAAAAGGTCTCCACTTTTCTGCGATTTCAAGCATCTCGTCTATTACCGGTNGATCATCAAGATGACACAAAACGTGCAATGCTTTTCTTATTCCTAGATCACCAGTAGGGAAGACATCAGGTCTCTTCAAGGAGAAGATGAGAAACATGTCTACAGTCCATTGACCTATGCCCTTAACAGTTTTTAAAACTAGACCGATTTCTTCATCACTCATACATGCGAATCTATTCCATTCAATTTCATCGCTGATCCATTTGTGGGATAATCCCTGAATATAGGTTGCTTTGCGTTCAGACAATCCAATACTTCTTAAGGTCTGTAGAGGTGTTTGATAAACGTTCTGGGGGTCGATGATACTGTTATGAGGATATAAGTTCCTGAATCGCTGATAAATGGCATTGGCGACCTTACCATTTAGTTGCTGATAGATGATTGATTTTACTAACGATTCGTAATAGTCGGAATCGTCATCATTAAGACTAATTGTACCAAAGTAATCAATTAGTTNCTTCATATCCGGATCAATTTTAGACAGATATTGGATTCCTGCNTTAATATCCATCGCCGTAAATTCTGAATTCATAGTTGCCTTGTATAATAATNATAGAATCCTTNTTTTCNGTCTCCATTCTACAACATGAATTGAAANGGAACCAAATCATATTCTCGTTTTGCTGATAATGTAANGCAATTATGTTAGAATGCAGGATCGACTTGATAATACAAGTACAATTTAACAGGAAGAGTTTTCTGAGTTTTTTTGCCTACCTACTGAACTGATGCAAAAAGCTAATCAAGATCTGACCACAGGAANGATTACATACAACCTGATTTGTCTNGCGATCCCAATTTTCATGACTTACATCTTACAGGATGCCTTTGAAGTAGTTGACATGATTTTTATCGGACGGTTGGGAACACCAGAATTGGCTGCTGTAGCAATAAGTGGGAACATTCTCCGTTTAGTTGCTGTTTTTGGCCTCGGCATTTCAACGGGGGCCACGGTGTTGGTTTCCCAATCGATTGGCGCTAAGAAACAAGCGGAAGGAGAAAATATCGCCCTGCAATCGTTGTTACTTTCTGTGTTTTTTTCCGCCGGTATCTGTGGAATTGGTTACCCNATGTCTGCGCTTTCGCTGAGAATACTAGGGGCAGCGCCAGAAATTGTACAATTAGGAGTGCCTTATATGCAAATTACCTTTCTCGGTTTGATTATAAGGTTCTTGTCAATGACACTGAATTCAATATATCGGGGNGCTGGTGATGCGGTAACACCGATGCTAGTTCTCATTTTTGCAACAGCCCTGAATATTGTACTCGATTGGNTACTGATATTTGGTAGGTTAGGGTTTCCTGAACTTGGAATCGTAGGATCAGCCTATGCCACCTTGATTGGNCGAAGTGCCAGTGTATTGATCATGTTCTATATCTGTTTCAGAGNTAAGGGNGCTATCTCGTTAAAACATGTGAATTGGCGTATCAATTTTTCGGAAATGGAAAAAGTCCTGAAGCTAGGGGTTTTCAGCGCCATGCAAGGATTTTGGCGACATTTTTCTCGTCTCGGTTTTTTGCGGGTAGTCGCCAATTATGGGACTAATGCAGTGGCCGCTTATGCTATCTGTATGCGTCTTCGTGTGTTGGTNATGAATCCTGGGTTTTCCATTGCGGGTGCTGTTTCACCCATGGTTGGGCAGAACTTGGGGGCTNGTCTTGTTGATCGAGCAAGAAAATCAGCTCAGGTTGGTAATTGGTTGGCCATATTTGTCATGATTGGTATTGGAGTTCTTTTCCTGTTTTTCCCTGGATTCTTTGTCAATATATTTACTCAGGATCAAGCGGTTATTCAGATAGCGAAAGTNTATCTGCGTTACTTATCTCCAACTTTTGGGTTTATTGCTATGTCTTTGGTTCTAGGCCGAGCGATGACAGGCTCAGGTGATACTCTNTCTCCAATGGTGATAACATTAGTTTCNCAATGTGGTATCGGACTNGTGCTGGTTATCCTACTATCTTATACNATCAATATTGTCGGAATATGGCTTGGAATTGCGCTATCAAATGTTGTACAGGGGATATTGATGTGGGTTAGATACAGACGCTCTAAGTGGGGGACACAGATAGAGTAGCAATGAAATTATATTTTGAAAAAATCAGCAAAAACGAGGTTAAATTAGGTGTTTCACAGAGGATAGTTTGACCTTCGTTGGGTGGCGTTGCTCAGTTGGTAACCAAGTTAAGGCNAAACATGGAAACTATTGACAATCGTTATTTTCTTATGCAGTCAAATGAGGTTNTAGGTGAACTTACATGNTGTTGAGAGTNAAATGATTCTTGTATCTCTAGATTTTGAGCTAACCGATAATCTTCTAATGTATTGAGGTTAAGAAAAGCATATCCAGTGGGGTCGAGTGGTTGCCATTCTTCTGGAGGAATCTGGTGTACNTTCAGTTGTTTGAAAAGTTGGAAAACACTTAACTCTCCTTGAGAAATAGCATACTTGATAGTTGGGAGGCATGACCGATTGTAGATTGCACAGAGGGGTTCCAACCCATAATNGGACCTAGGAGCCACAACATCGAAACCATTCATGACCTTAGTCATTTTGTGTAAAATCCTTAAGTTCAAAAATGGCAAATCACATGCTACAACTAAGACNTGGCTGTTTTCTGTCAATGACAGTGCCGTTAAAATGGCACCAATTGGACCAAGCCCAAGTTGCAAATCTCTAACAACTGTGACTTGAAATTCTGCGTATAATTCAGGGTGATTTGTCACAATTAACAAATCGTGGGTTATTTNACGCAAAGTTGTGACTGTNNGTGAAATTATCGGCTCGTTATTAATNAGTAGGAACGCTTTGTTTNTACCCATACGCTGACTTTTCCCACCTGCTAGTATAGCGGCTGTGATCTTTTGGTTATTTTCCATTGTTACTAAAGATCTCGATACTTATACATTTTTAAACTTACGATATAAAACCAATACCAAAGTACATATGGCAAATAATGCAACAATCATTGCCAAGGTTTTGATGACACTTATAAAAACTGAAAACGCAATTTTTACTGTTATCAGAACCAAAAAACCAATCAATACCAGAAAAAGTAATTTCTTCACAAGATCCATATTCTGGATGTTTTCACATTTAGTAGTTTAAANATACAACTTTGGAATGTTTGGGTTCAGTTACACTTCATATTCTGCGAGAGTATCTTCATCCAAATCTGCCAAAGTATTAGGTTGCTGTTTCTCCTCGGATTCCTTAAGTTCTTCNTCCGAAAAACCACTTTGCTCAATTAATTCCTCGGTAACGTATATTGGAACGTCAAACCGCAAGGATAGCGCAATCGCATCACTTGGACGNGAATCGACTTTCAGTATTTCTTTGTTAACCTGAAGATGTATTTCTGCCAAAAATGTTTCTTCCTTAATTGAATGGACATGAATTGCTTCAACTTTTGCCGATAGTGTTTCAATAATGTTTTTNAGCAAATCATGTGTCATTGGACGCGGCGGTTCTTCATCTTTGAGTTTAAGTTGAATTGCCAATGCTTCAGCNTGACCAATCCAAATTGGCAACATACGCCGCGGATCACCGTNGGTTTCGCGGAGGAACACAATTGGAGTCCCGATGTTCGCATCAACAGAGATAAACGCTACTTCAACTTGTATCATTTTTATTTATTCCTTTGTGGATAGGATTAAAATTCTTAAAAACCGTTTGGATAATCATAACCGAGTTTTTATTATTCAAATTATAAATTTAGTGCTCCTCTGGTGTAACAGAATTCGCACGAATTCTTGGCTAGTTTATACTAGTGTAGGGAGGCGATGAAAAATTGTGGTTCAGTCCAATCTTTAAATGAGTTCATATTCTTCTAGGGTTGATTTGTTGTACGAGAAAAAAATGTGTTTTCCGGTCATACTTCCAGATGATAATTTCCGCTCCATTTTTTATATTTGGTTCATCTTGATCCACTTTGCAGAAAAGGGTAATATTCGAATGTGGGTTTCTGACCCTTGCTCTTCCAAAATTCCCATCTACCTTCGAACTGATTATATGCGCTGTTTTGCCGATTAGTTGTTTTCGATTAAAGGAATCGTTTTCTCCCTCCGGAAAAACATAAGATATCAAACTCGAGAAAAGATAGGTAAAGACACAGCTAACTACGAGAGTTGTTGTACTCGATAACCAAAATACAGCAAGTGAGTCGACAGTGCGCGTCAATTGAGAGTTCACCGTTAAACCAATTATCGACCAGCAGACTCCAAAAACGATCAAAACCATTACTGGTAGTATCTTTCCGGGATTTAGCAGTTTAATAAATTCGTCCATAGTCCTATATCGAGTGAACCAATCAGTCACCAACGTGCCAATTTTCCCCAAACGGAGTCAATGTTGTCAAAGGTTAAGAATAAAACTTGGTGAACTAAGACGATTACAAACGAATAAAGTATAGGCAAAATTATACTAAACTTGTATCTAACTTCGTCTGTATTGTCAAGTTCACCCTTGGCGGTTTCTCCGCGAGTCCCGCTGGAAAATGCGTTCTAACATTACTTTGATGAGATCATTATAGCATAGCCAGAGGTTCCTTGCAAAATGCTGAGACTTTGTATAAAATGACAGTTAGTTTTCTATACTAGGCTAGTGGACATCTCCCAAATATCAAGTATGGAGGGTGTGGTTCCACAATCAGTGTCAAACGCTTGTTTCGAAAGAGGGAATCGATTATGGCTAAGGATATTATCCTGTTGGTATTATTGGGTTTTTCTGTCGTTAGTTGTAGTGAAGATAAATCTGGAGAGATAAAGCCAGTGGCTATTGGCCGTGGCGAGCCCGAGAGCATCATTTTTGGGAAAAAGGACAATGGCAAAATGGTACTGATACCTGCTGGTAGCTTTGAAATGGGAGACCATCTAGATAATATGGAAAATGCTTTGCCAGTTCACACTGTGGAGTTGGATGCCTTCTATATGGATAGATATGAAGTCACCGTTGGTCAATTCAAGAAATTTGTGCGAGAAAGTAAATATAGCTACAATCGATGGAATGATGTTGTNGTGTTTTCGCCAACNGATGACCANCCTATNTCTTATGTCAATTGGTACGNTGCCACTGCCTATGCGAAGTGGGCTGGCAAGCGTTTGCCCACCGAAGCCGAATGGGAATATGCAGCACGAGGTGGTTTGAGAGGCAAACGATATCCTTGGGGAGATGATATTACACATGAGGACGCTAACTATGCCGATATGGATGGAAAAGATGAGTGGCAATATTGTGCGCCGACGGGAAGTTTTGATCCCAATAGATATGGGCTCTACGACGTGGCAGGGAATGTNTGGGAATGGTGTGCTGATTGGTATGGAGAAGGTTACTATATTAGTTCACCNTTGAAGNANCCGCCTGGACCAAGTACAGGCAGAATAAGAGTNTTACGCGGCGGTGCATGGTATTATGCTGTGGATGCTNTACGAGTCACGTATCGCATCGGNCGCTATCCAATGGTTGCNAATTTCGGTTGCGGATTTCGGTGTGTTGCGGATATGCCCTAGTCTTGGTTATTACTTAAATTTTTGGAGTGTAATACTTATTCTTCGCAATTATGCTGTTAATAGCTTAATACGAATCAAGTTATTATAATTGGTATAAGCACAAAGGAGAGAATTGTGGCAGATCGATTAAAAAACAAAGTGGCAATTATCACTGGGGCTTCACGNGGNATCGGTGCAAAAAGTGCTGAGATNTTTGCGCAGGAAGGTGCTGCTGTCGCGGTTTGGGATGTGCTGGAAGAACGTGGGCATACTGTTGTGAATAGCATTATAGAAAATAATGGCCGAGCGTTTTTTTGTCGGTGTGATGTAACAAGTAATGATCAAATTGAACAAGCNCTAGATCAAACTATTTCAAACTTGGGAATACCTAANGTCTTGTTTAACAACGCAGGCATTGCAGTCGTTGGCGAAATCGAAGAGATCAGCGAAGAAGAATGGGATCATCAGTATGCAGTCAATGTTAAAAGCATATATTTAGTGTCGCGGGTTGTGATTCCAAACATGCGNCAGATAGGCGGAGGATCTATTATTAATATGGCTAGTGAATCTGCTTNTGTTGGTTTTCCTATGCATCCTGCATATACATCATCCAAAGCTGCTGTTGTCCATTTATCACGCAGTATGGCGGTACGGTATGCGTCAGAAAGTATTCGAGTTAACAGTTTATGCCCTGGCACCATCGACACAGAATTACTTCAGGAGTTTTTAGATCAGCAGGAAAACGGGGANGCNGTCAAAAAAGAAATCGAAGACATGCATCCGTTGGGCATTGGTACTTCCGAAGATATAGCTTGGGCAGCGGTTTACTTAGCGTCTGATGAATCAAAGTATGTGACCGGAGCGCCAATGTTAGTTGAAGGTGGGATTCTCTCTCTTTAAAGTGCAACTCCAATATCATGGCGTCCTATCCAAATATATGTCTACAGTAACGTCATAGAGCCTTTTCGCAAACGATTTCTGAAGTGAATGAGGTCACTTTATCGTTCAAGTGTGCTCGATGGAAAGCCTCACACGGAATTTTGTGCGCTTGACCGCGACTAAGACAGAACCATCACCTTGCTTTGAAGTGAATAGCATCCGATCTGGATCGAGACCACCATCCTTCTCATGGTGCCGTGTAATAGATCCGAGATCGTTTGGCGGTCACTCTCGTTAATTGGGGGCATACGGGATTCTTTTTGGTCTTTGGCTATTGGCATCGTGCTGCTAGCCATTGTCAACAATTAGTGCCGACATTTCACTGATATGCCCGCCACGCTACCATCCCCCTTTAATTGCCTGTCTTTACACGAAATAGCAGATCAGACATGTATTGTAACTTGGGCAAATTCCCTTGACCAATTTCTAGTCTCATTTTGTCGAAATAATCTTATACAGGACCAGTGCAGATCCTTTGGCCTTTTTCTTGTTTCATTCATGGATAATCCTAACTTATTTAATCCCTAACAAAGACATGCTCTAAGATCTATCTTGGTTTCACTTCTGGCTGGTTGGAATCGATTCATTGACAACATCAACCAATGTGGGATAATAACATAGTTGGAGGCTAAGATGAAAATAGATAAAATAGAATCATACCTTGCAGGCAATGGATACGTCTTGCAGATTCACACTGACACAGGTATTAGCGGACTAGGGCAAACTGCTTGTTGGGGATACCCGGAAGCAGTTGAGCGCATTGTCCGTCGTTTTGAACAATACCTTATCGGTCAAAATCCATTAAGGATTGAACACCATTGGCAGTATTTATATCGTATGGGGCCTTTTCGAGGAAATGTCCTTTGTGGAGCGATCAGTGCAGTCGATATTGCATTATGGGATATCAAAGGGAAGTATTTCAGTGCACCAGTATGGGAACTGCTTGGTGGTAACTGTCGTCATAAAATCCGATTACACTTGCTAGTAGGCCAACCTTCACCTGGAGCCATGTACAAAGCCGCTAAAGATGCCGTTGCTGAAGGGTTTACAGCAATTAAGTTTGATCCACTGGTCGATGGGTACCAAGACATGACACAAGATCAACTGATTAAGTCTGTTTGTGAGATGGTAGATGCAACACGAGAAGGCGGAGGATCGGGTCTAGATTTGATTGTTGAGCTACACCGAAAACTAACACCAATGAATAGTGTTGCTTTGGCAGAAGCTTTGACCAAATTCAACCTTTATTTTATTGAGGATCCGATTCAGATCGACAGCATTATTTCACAAGCAGAAATGGCCAAGCGTATCAATATCCCTATTGGCAACGGTGAACGCCTAACCACAATCTGGGAATTCAGAGAATTGCTAGAAACTGGAGGCCCGCAATATGTGCGTCCAGATGTCGCTCTCGCTGGTGGGCTCACCCATTGCAAGAAGATCTCTGCTATCGCTGAATCATACCATAGTGCAGTTGTTGTTCATAACTTCCTTGGTCCTCTAATCACAGCGGCTTCATTGCATTTGGATACTTGTATTCCTAATTTCATCACCCAAGAGTACACAAAAGACGACGAATCAGACAGGTACGCATACTTCACAACCTCATACCAACGTCAAGGTGGATACATTCCGATTCCTGAAACTCCGGGACTTGGAGTTGAGTTGGATGAACGTCTTCTCTCTCAAACACCATTCGAGTCAATGAATACAACAGGAGTACCTCTTCGAGAAGATGGTTCCTTGGCTTATTCCGTGTAGCTGTTCCGGATGACTGATATTTTTTTATTAAAGATAGTGGCAGCACACAATATAGATATGACTGATTGTGACAGTCTCTAGCTATTAGTTGGGCTGTCACTGCCCGTCCTCCGCTGGAGCCAAAGCCGTACATAATGACGCTTACACTTGGGATCAGGATAATCCTCGAATAGGGTACGATTATGGAGTATCCAATGGTTGTTTGTAAAAAGCATCTGCCCAGGTTTTAAGCTGAACTCTACACGGAGGTCTGAGCGGCATAGTAGCATTTCCAGAATGTTCAAGGCTTTCTCCTGATTTGGGGTCAGTGCTCGGCCTGCACGCTGGTGACCAATCTGAATATAGTAGTACATGTAACGCATGGTCAGTTCCACTTGATCCCATTGAAAAATCGGGTTGTCAGAAGTTGAGGGTTCTTCCATGTTGAATTGTCCTCGGCGATCAAAATAAAATGGTTGATAGAGTGTTTCAAGCACATCGGGAGAGAATTGTTCCCGCAGTTCGTTGTGGAGAGAATAGGCACTGATAAGCTGGTTCTGACCACCTGATTTCGCCGTCTTAACACATAGCAATCCAACGAAGTCAGGAACTGGATTACCAAAGGAATTATCCATGTGAAATGAACTCTCAGCCTTGGTCACTGAAAAGCGAGCACCTTGAGTTACACTTTGACCAGTATCTTTTACGTCATACAATAAGGTTCCTTTAATATCTTGCGCAAAAGGATGGCCAAGAAACTGGCCAAGCAACCAGTAGATTATCCGTGATTCTTCCAAAGTATATTGCTCTAAAGGGATCCGTTCGACAATAGCAAAACCCAGTCCTGTGTTAAGGGCANCAGCTACTGGTTGAAGGGACTCGGTGCAGATGTCGAATAGTGATTTCTGAATCCGTATCTCCGTAATTGGTTGAGGATAGCAACGGAGATACCGAATATATGTATCAAAAGCAAAAAGACATTTTTCGGATAGCGAATAGTACCAGGATTTAACATCGTCAATTGTACCTGCATACCATGCCCGCTTATCGGATAGAACATCAGTCAACATCTGAGGGCGATTCATTTAACTTGCTTAATAAAGATTTGTAGTGTTGGACAATGATAGAATTTGCTTCGGGCCTATATTCATGTTGTGCTATGTTGTCTCAAGAGTAAAGTCTGTTGGCGAATATCTTCGTGTGTGTGGCATCTTTTAATCGAAGTTCGTCGATCCAAGCCCAAGTCCTTGCAGATCCGCCACAATATTCTTCTCCTCCGCGTTATAGAGTTCCCAGATCACTTTCAACCCCTCAAAACTGGAGACGGCATCAGTTAATGGTTTCTGTCCAGTTTCTATACATTCGATAAAGTGTGACATCTCTATTTCCGTGGGTTTAGCGTGTTTTTTTTCTAAGAGAATGATCTCCTTCTGCTCCGGATCGTGGACACCAGGTACATGCTTATCAACATCACCAAGATAAACTACCCGCCCTTTTTCGAGCTGCATCTCTACCATTCCCTTNTCACAATGTGCGTGAAAAGAATAACCGAGCCGAGTACCTCGCGCTCCCCACGTGCCAAAATGATATCCCAGAGCGCCATTCTCAAACTCTAGGCACACGTTACTAGTACCTTCTCTCTCCATCCAAGGCGTACATCGGTTAGTCCCCAAATGAATTCCTTTCATTGGATTACCAAGCATCCACAACATCAGATCGATATAGTGACAACCGTGACTGAAAAACTGCCCACCTCCAACNTCCTTTGCCTTGCACATCCAGTTGCTGGGATCTCGTTGCGTATGTTGCTCAGTCCAGATTGAAAGTTGGAACACATCACCGAAGATCTTGTTGTCCAGAATTTCCTTGAATTTGAGCACNAGAGGATGAAAACGCATACAGTAGCCAACCATGAGGACTCGATCATTCCTTCTGGCAGACCCAATCATTTCCAAGCATTCTTGTTCGGTGTTAGCCATGGGTTTTTCGACCAGCACATGCTTGCCCTCATTGAGGCACTTGATTGTAACTGGATGATGGAGATGATGTGGCAAGACTACCAAGGTTGCATCCANATGGTCAAGGATTTCCTCATAGTTTTTGTGAACCACTGGTTTGTTGGGGAAAAGTTCTGCGACCATCTGAGCTCTATCTAAATCAATATCGACAACGGCAGTGATTTNAATTTTTTCTAAGACTTTATTCATCCGTGCAGCGTGCGATTTTGCCATTCCGCCGCATCCGATTATTCCTATTCGTATTTTTTTCATCTTTTACCGTTATTGCATATTTTTCGGTATCATTTAATTCAGATGTTTATCTAACATAACCTGAAGTTACAAAATAAACCATAGGAAACAATTTAAATAAACGAATTCTAATGTTTGGTGACCAGCTCTTTGGTGTCTTTCCAAGCCAATTTCTTAATCGATCCATTCAACAATTTGGCTGCCAAAGGCTGTGGCTGAGTCAGCGAATAGAAACGGATATTTCGTATCTTACACTTAATTTCAGTGGNNGCTTATCGANCAGAGGACGTCAGCTTGAACAGATAATTTCATGTACTCATCTCAGCCTTGNAATCCCCTCGAAGTAATTTGATAGGTGAACTGGGCAAAAGAATNATAATGATTCCTTTACTGGCTGACTAGCGGTTCACAGACCACGAACCATCGCTTTCGATGACAACTCGAACACCATTGACAAAGATGATAAATGTGTTAGATTGCTTAATAACTGATTTAATACCATCGACAACGCCCTCTGGACACTTGGCTAAGCAATACGGCACCAGTATGCTTAAAAAGAGTTCTGTCTTTCCAGCAGTGATTGGACGATATGCAAAAACAGTCGTGTTTGGATCAACATCTTGCGATTTGCTTTGCTGAACAGATCCAAATTTTAGGTNCCCGTCGTCGTGAATACAGACCGTCACTCCAACCTCCTTTTTTTGCCACCATGCTCGATCGATTGCAGGGGCCGCGAACCAGTTTTTTTCCTGCGATCCTGTTGCTTTTCCCTCGACCTTTGCCAGATGCCAAATNGGTCCAGCTAAATAGTCTGTCCCCAGTGACTCACCTCCCTTGTATTCGTCAGCAACAATAAGATACCCTTCAGTGGTGAGTACCGCACGGCGTGTCCATTGGCTTCCTGAACCGAAAAAGTCGTTGAAGCCAAACTGACCAAACGAGTCTCCNAAACCATTGTTCTCCGCTCTAGCCAAGTCGGGTAGATGTTTGGCAAAACCCATCCGCTTAAAGTCACGCTCATCACCCTGCCGATCAGGATGGACTGGAAACGGATGTCGTTTGTGAAGCACTAGCAACGAATCGAGNCTCTCCTCACCAGTGCCTCCTCCCTTGAGNTTGTTACCTGAGTAGACATTGTTGTACTTGCCAGAGGTATGTAGGAATTTAGCTCCACCAATGGAATATTCGTAGAGGTAGCCTGCTACGTTGTCCAAGTGCTTGTCCTTCTTATCATAAAGGAAAAAGGCAGCAAAAGGTTTCTCTGGTTCCCGCCCCGCGTTGAGGTAAATACGCTCCTTCACTTTATGTTTNAGGGTACTCAATAAACCAATCTTGGAACTGCTGGCTGGTGGCGCCGGTTCTATACCATGTTTGACAAACCAAGCAAATCGTTTATTGTAGGCCGCTTGATATTCAGCAGGTACATTGCCGCTGGGAGGGCGTCCTCCCAACGCAACCTGCTCGGCAGCCCACAAGTATTCAGGATTTCTGTAATGCAGGGCCATACGATACCAAAAATTTCCATCACGACTCGACGTCTCAACGTTGTAGTAACCCACATTCCACGGGTCGGTATAAACTTGCGACAGGTCTTTTCTTACCTGCGAACCACAATTAGGGTTTCCGCGAACTCCACCGCCATGAACAAACCCAAGACAACGTTGGCCAATAGCGTTGATCAATTCATGTTCCGTGTCAATTCGACCAGTCGCCTCAGCAATATCCAACATGCCGTGTAGGAAAATTGGCCCGTATGGGTAATAATTCCACTCTTTCCAATCGCCGTAATCGGCCATGTGTGCCCAGATTCGATTGATCCAAGCACGAGCCTTTTTCGCCTGTGGAGCGTTAGGAAACAACTTCAGTGCCAACGCCACCCCACCCCCGTTGCCAAAGGAATGGTTGTCCGCCTGTTGTGAACCTTTAGTAAAATCGAGAAACTGCGGTTGCAAACTTTGATGGACGATTTTCTTGAAAAGTGCTTTCTCCTCAGCAGTGAGCATTTTTTGTCGAACCAATTCTTCATATATACGCATCCGGCATGCACTCCCCCAACCACCGTGGTATCCACCTCCATGTAAATCACGCACTAGCATCCGGTCTTTATCAGCTTTTCTTGTCGTTTTATTGCCGCTATTCGTGGTGAATAAGATATACATCAGATCACCTTCACCTTTGGCTTCTAATTTGGCATGCCAATCAATAATCAATCCCCGAAACACACCGCGCAAAATCCTTAATGAGTTTTCCTCCTTGCGTTCACTATCAACGTAACGTTGCCGCAAGCGATCCCAACTCCACCAACCACGGGAAAACGAATACTTCTCCTCTTTCACAAGCATATTCCGCAGGGTTTCCTCCAAATTGTCGATGTTTTCGACATCAGCATACGAATGTTGAGGATGTAGTGACATTAACTCTTCATTTCCTTCCGCCGTAGCCAAGGCGAAGACGCAAAAAGCAATTGCGACATAAAACTGATTCAACTGATTCATCATTATCCAATGTATACTTCAGCATGTCTATGTTGATTTACAGCGATTGGCCGCTACTTTTGAGCCTACAAGCGGATCACTCCAGACTTAGGTAAACCAACTCTATCTAAATTAGCAACAGTTTTTGCTCATTTCACACACTACTATTTCTTCTCTTCCTATCATGATCATGTATCATAATATATTGGGGGTAGTGATAAGCTCGCTGTCACAAATTAGTTTCGACGAATCGTACGAACACATAATGATAATGAGAAGAGCCGACTAGATTACGATGTCGGCAAATGTAGTATTTAACCGGGGCGATAAGTTTGATAACGATATACCTCTTTCTTTTTGACGCAGCAAACCTGACTTGGTCGTTTGAAGATCGAGTTTTTGATAGCGGTTCTTATAAACCCACCTGTCCATTATTCAGCTCAGTGGTGATAGTTCTGCTTTTCCTCGTTGATACCAGCCAGCTCAAGTTGATCTTCGATATATTGCACTTCATTTGACTTCAAACGCACTAGAGGAGGACGGACATGCGCCGCCGGCAGCCGACCCAACAAAACCAGTGCCTCTTTCATTCGATTGTGCATATCCAGTAAGGGATTGCAATAGAAAGCGTGTGTCAAATGGTACAAGCGGTTACTAAGCTGTTGAGCTTTCTCCAAATTTTTAGTTTGAATCGCTGTCCAAATAGTAACATGAAGATCCGCAACCACGCTTCCCGCACCAGATAGCAACCCNTCGCAACCCAAAACCAACGAACTTAACAACCAAGCACTATGTGTCGATAGGACGGCAACAGGTTGATCCAATGCATGAAGTTCTCGGATATGCTGCTCATGCAAAATAGGATCGTTACACCAGTCCTTAATAGCTCGAATGGTAGGAAAACGTTGACACAAATCAAGTAGAGTTGAAAGGGGATAGCCCAGCCCACTGGACAATGGATACTGAAACAAAATTAGCGGTAAATCTGTAGAGATGGCAATGTGCTCAAAATGCGCTATTGCCATTTCTGGCCGCTGCTGTCCACCGAGAGACATGCTTTCTGGTGGAAAAACTAGCAGAGCTGAAGCACCACCTCNCGTAGCTGTGACAGCCAATTGTGCGGCAATCATACTGTTAGGCGTAGAGATGCCAACNATCAGCGGAATCTGGTCTCCAACTTCGTCCTGAGCCAGTTCCAAACTCCGTTCTTGCTCACTTAAGGTTAGCGCATGAACCTCAGCTGCATGACCATTAATAGTGATGGCAGAAATACCATCAACTAAAGCTAGTTCTCTCAAATGGCTTCGGTAGGCAGCCTCATCGATTTCTAGATTTTCCTTAAATGGCATCAGGCTGGCTGGAATTACNCCTTTAGGTTGATAATGCTTCGTAACTGTCAGTTTTGGGTCCACTGGTTTCCTTTCACTGATCTCTAGTTGTCCTGAGAATTCAGGTGCATTATTCTACTACAATTGCTAATTTGCAAGCAACTCAATGGATCAAACCAAATCAGAATTNAATTAGAAAAGCTAGGTGTCGAGCTAAAGGAAAGCCGTTCAGTAAAATCCAAAATCACCTCGTGTTCAAGTTGNAATTTGGTTAAAGTCATGCTGGNATNGGCTGGGATTTACGGTTTTCCTAGAAGGGAAGTTTTTAAATTAGTTAGGGTTAAGAGACCTGTCTGGACGAACAGGTCTCTTAACTATTTTTCATTTTTTTGCTAAAAGGCCTAATGTTTTTTTCTATCCGGCCGATATATAAACAGCTTGATTGAGTGTAGGAACTCAATTGAGGCAGTTAAAACACACAAACAACAACCATTTAAAGAACATTAGGAGAATCAAAATGAACTCTTTCAGACTTCAAAGTAACCCGACCTCGACTTTCGCTTACAGTCAACTCAATAAAACTCAAGCTCTACTCAATAAAAATATTCAACGACTCTCTTCCGGTCTGCGCATCAACAGCGCTGCCGATGATACCGCCGGGTCAGCCATGGCTACCCGTATGACTAACCAGATTCGCGGTATGCACCAAGCCAATAAAAACTCTCGTGACGCCAATAACCTCTTAGCCACGGCAGAAGCTGGGTTGAACAACATTGGTGATTTACTGGCACAGATGAGGGAACTCTCGGTTCAGGCCGCTACCGATACACTCAATGATACTGA
>NZUQ01000061.1 GCA_002697225.1 Candidatus Poribacteria bacterium | reverse complement strand
GTTCTCTATTCAGAGGATTCCAATGGGTGTGCACGATCTACCAGAGGAATGTCGATTCGGCGACCATCGGAAAAGTGTGATAGGTACACTCCTTGGACCATTTCGTTGATGTAACGTGCCATGCTGATACTGGAAAGAGGTTCTGCTTCCGTTTCAATAGCCCTGATCAGATCTTTGACAAGAATCTGGTTACCCAAATGAAGAAAATTTTTCCAAAGGATACTGTGGTTGTATTTGTCGTGCCAGCCTTCAATCCAGACCTTTTTCCAAGCCAAATGCTCCTGATCTGGCAATACTCGCGGTGCTGGATAAATGTAGCAATCGCCAGGTTCACGGAGCTCTAGACTTGCCTGCTCGCATTCAATTGACATGCCAAAGAGATTATTAAAGTTCGACTGGCCCGGAATTGCCAGATTGGCTGTAGATTCAAAGAATCCCCGAACACCATTATCAAAACCGAATGTAGCTGAGATTGAATCGCCGATGATGGGGCCAACAGGCTGCGTGCCGTGGTGGGAATCTGATAGGGTAGATTCCCTCCCATTCTGTAGTATATGACCATTAACCCAGCGAGGAGTATTACTGAAAGCCATCATCAAATCAAATAGGTGTGTGCCATGTAACAAAAGTTCTTCACCACCACCTCGGCTGTCATCCTTAGGACGTGTCCAGATCCTCAGCAGTTTCCCAAACTTTCCTGATACGACATCTCTGATAGCTTGCCTAATGGAAGGCATGGCACGCCACTGATGGGCAATTGCCATTTTTATGTTTCCTCTANTGCATGCNTTGACAATAGCATCAATTTCGATCAGGNTNCCAGCCACTGGTTTTTCGCAATAGATGTGGCTTCCAACTGAAGCNGCAGCTTCAATCATCGGTACCCGCTCCGAAACCCAGCCGGGTGCGATGCTNACNAGNTCAGGCTTTTCCACTTCCAGCATCTGTCGATAGTCACCATAAAGATTGGAGACATTTAACCGGTTTCCAGNTTTGATCAATCCCTCAGGATCNCCGTCTGCCACAGCTACCAGTTTAACATTGTCTAGATCTTTAAAAACTTTGTCCAAACCATGACCGTAGCCACCTCTGCCGGTTGATCCAATAACAGCAACTTTATAAGTCTCAGGCATCAGATTTACACACGGTTAGGAAATGCACGTCCACACACTTGCTTAAACGGTGGCATCTTGGGGGCATCTGTTACTGACTCGTCTCGCCATGAAGTCGCACGCATATAGTGAACAGCGTATCCACGGCGACGATGACTGGAGTGGTTGGCATGGCTCATGTGTAAAGTGAGGCTGTGGTGAAAACTGATNCTNCCAGCNCGCAATGGCACAGGTACAGNCGGCCACTGGTTGCTACCAAGATCCGATAAAAATGGTTTCAGTCTGTTTGATTGCATCATGCCCCAACGATGTGTTCCNGGGATAAAATTCAAGCATCCGTTTTCTTCTGTTGCATGGTCAATAGCTGTCCAGGCTGTGACTAAGTCCATAGGGAAGATGTCGCGCCATGAAGCTGAATCCTGATGCCATCCTTGTGCTGTCCCTGTTTTTGGTGCNTTCATAAATAGCTGATCNCCGTACATCTTGACNTCNTCTGTTACTAAAAGATCAGTGATGATATCCACNATTTTGGTATGAGTGANATGTTCCCACATTANTTGATCGTAGACGGCTAGATTATAGAGTTTACGTACAGACAAGATCTTGTCCGCAANCGGCTGTTCANCATTGACGAATATTTTTTCCAGTTGAATGCTAGTATCNGGAACTTGATTGACCTTGTTTGCTGCGATGAGGTCGGTGCGTTCAGCTAGCACCTCGATNTCATCTTTGGACAGTACGTCTTCAACTACCANAAANCCATTGAGCTTGAATTGGTTTACCTGTTNAGCAGTTAGGAATCGCAAAAAGGNTTCCCCTCCCTTCATTTCAGGNCNGTCAGTTGGTTACCTCTACAAANTCGCATNTTTCGGATCGAATGTCAAGAACTCTGAGCTTGGTGTNTCNAATAAGTAATTTAGTCTGATAAGANCGCCTTGATCTCTTGTTCTTCAAGTNGCCATGGCTNATGAANACATCTTCAATAGGTTNTCCGAAATCTCATTGATATCTGAAGACGAGNCAATTCCAAGTTCCAAACTGGAGGACCNTAACGTCAATTCGGGNNAANTTTATAGGCTGTTTTTCAANNTAAATCGNTGCAGCAAGATCCCNNTTTAAATATGTCTAGTGTTNGACGAGAAAACGCGAAAGNTGCTGGGCCCGATTGGAAAGGGTTTGATGAAGTTGAAGGGGTAGGNGTGGTTCAAAGCGNCTATCTCNATACCAAGGTGCAAAGTATCCAATACCAAGCATAGGTCGAATTTGGTTCGAAANGTTTGGGTTTCCACCATGCCAGCATCGTACATCACGGACAANAGCCGTACCTGCTGGGGCGCAAATAAAGGACTGTTTGAAACGTTCCGGTTCCTCTTCCAATGTGGGAATTGGCGTACGTGTGCGATGTGTCCCTGGCACAAATCGTGTCGCTCCATTCATCTGCGTAAACTCAACCATCAAATAGTTCACAACGATAAACGGTGTTGGTATGTCCTTAACAGTGACGAGTCCNAATGAATCATTGAAAAAATCACCAAGATCACTATGAAGTGGCTGAATTTCGGCTCCTGGGGTTGAGTAGTCTCCGCCTGCGCCTGAGCAGACAAAGTCAGNNNTATTCCAGATNGCTTCTAGAATTGGTAGAATGGATGGATTATCAATTAACTGAGCCCATTCTGGATGGTGCACNTGTGACCCGAAAGAGTAGCGGGCATATCCGCGGTTGGCTTGGTCAAGTGGGATTTGTTTCATCTGTTGGGTAATGACACGATCAGCTCCAGATTGTGCCATGACAAGTTGATCAGCTGTCAACGCATTTTGGATAATAGTGAAACCATCTCGATGGAAGATGTTCGCTGCTTTTCTTGTTTCCGTAGGATCAAGGATCTCAACTTGGAGCATATCACAATGCCTGATTGTCTTGGCTATAATAGTCGTTGTGTTGACCTTGGTGAAAATTATGTCCCCACACACCGCGGAATGCTGTCTGTCGCTTCGGGGGCATCTGATCAATTACTTCAGTAGGCAAATTTGCTTTGTGCCATTGAGCTAAATAGCTATTGTAACAATTGAAAATAGCTTGNCTGTCTTGATTAGTGTCCTTCCATTCCAAACCATAGTGCCAGCAACTTTCNGAAAAGATCAGAACAGATCCGGGAGGACATGAATAGCTTTCNTATAGCCATGGNTCGAANTGTCGATAATCCTCTGGGACCGGNAAATTNACTTTATGAGATCCGGACATAATTGGNGTGCCTCCCTGTCCTTNTTGNACCNCAGTCAATTCCCAGACGACGCGAGTCAATCCTGACCAGATCCGACCATTTAAAACGCGATAAGCAAGTGGTCCGACAATCGGGCCGCAGTGAGGAGGNCTNCCNGATTGGCCTGCGGTACGATACATAGCAAAACTGTTCTCACAACGAAAACCGTAAGAATCTGGTCCGGGATCTGGTGCGATAATTTCCCTTAGAACACCGACAATAGCAGGATGATCAATTAGTTCCTGAGCTGGACCCGCCAGCGAATATCGTTCATGTTCAGGTAATAAACCGGGTTCATGTTTGAGTTTGTGGAGATGTTCCTGGCAGGCTTCAATCAATTCTGGTTCTAATACACCGGGTAACAGTATCCAGCCTTTTAGGTCGAAAATGAATTTTTGCTCGTCTGTCATTGGAACAGGNTCAGCNNTAGTCGNGATAACAGTCACGATAAACTCCTGAATGAAGACACAATNATAAAATGGNTTAATAGTNNATGTTATGTATGATTCANTTTTGNTAGGGGAAACTCATCAAACGCTAGTCTTCAGGTCGTTCTCCATGAGGAGCCATCTTAACCAGTCTAGGATCAAATCGTGCGATAATTTCCACTAAATCTGATTGGTCTGCCATCACTTCTTCGATATTTTTATAGACGAAAGGTACCTCGTCCAAACCCGCAGATAGCAAAGTTACCTGTTTTTTTTTCAGTATCTTTCGTGTGTCTTCCCAATTGAGTGTTNTGATAGCTTTCTTTCGGCTCATAACTCGTCCTGCTCCATGAGCTGCCGAGTTTAGTGATTCCAGGTTCCCTTTTCCACGAACTACAAAAGCAGGACTTGCCATTGATCCTGGGATGATGCCAATCGTCCCTTCGCTTGCCGGCGTTGCACCTTTACGGTGTACAATCACATCGCGTCCATGGTGATGTTCTTTCCAAGCAAAGTTATGATGATTTTCCAAATCCAACAAAATATTTGCTCCAAGATATGCAACTATGTGTCGATGAATGCAAGCGTGATTGGCAGCAGCGTATTTTCCCATCAGTTCCATAGCGGCCCAATACTCTTGTCCAACTTCAGTATCCATATCAAGCCAAGCTAGTTGACGAAGTTTTTTAGGCAACTCGGGGTGTAATTTTTGAGCCAATTTACTATAGTGAGAGGCGACAATGGCACCAGTACCTCGACTACCACTATGGCTGAGGAGTGCTAGATAGTTTCCTGCCTCCAATCCCAATTTGGCCTCATCAACTGTCAGGACACCAAATTCAACAAAATGATTACCACTACCACTGGAGCCTAATTGGCTCCAAGCCTTATCTTTGTTTTGTTTGGTAATAGGGGAAACTGACCATTCTTCATCCAAAACCTCATGCTGGCGCCGATGTTTAAATTTGGAGCCGATCCCAAATCGAGTTTCTCGCTCGATGGCGTTAACTAATTGATTTTTGCCTCCATTATGCTCCAAAGTTTCAACGGGCATATCTAAGACTGTCATTTTTACACGACAGGCAATATCAACACCAACCGCATATGGTATAACTGCATTTTCGGTAGCTAACACACCACCGATTGGTAACCCGTAGCCTAAATGTGCATCTGGCATCAAGGCACCTACAACTGATACAGGCAATTGGCAGGCATTTTCCATCTGTTGGACAGATTGAGAATCTAAATTTTTGCCCCATTTTTGGTAGGTCGCTGGTGTTTTAGGAGAGGTATAGGTGCCTTTTTCCAAGACCTTCGCTAGTTTGCTGTAAGTTTGATGATTTCTGTAGATTGTAGGATTTGCTGCAATTCCTGACAGGATAGTTTTTATTTGCTTTTGATTATGTTGTTGGGAAGCCAAATTCTTAATAAGTTCGAAAGCACGCTTAGTAGGTTCTCCTTTAGGAATTCCAATTTTCTTTAATTCTCTTGTTCTCATGTTTTCGCTACTAGATTAGGATTTATCTTCAGGCTTTTGTCAGTTTGGCAATAGCAATGCCATGCTCTCCAGCGATAGAGTAAAGCAGATATGTTTCATTTCCTTCTCGGTAAATGCAGGGATCTCGCAATTGGCGGACTCTGTTAGCAATTTTTCCGCTTTCAGAGGAACTCAAGGCAAGATCTGCACCTTCATATTCTGTCTCTGGTTCTAAAACTGTTTCAGCCGGACTGGGTTGCCAATCCATCCAATCTGGAGTTAAATCAATNGTTGAACAGAGAATCCTCTCAGGACAATCCAACTTATTACTATAGAAAACCGTCAGTTGGTTGCCGTCCAACTTGATCGCAGAATGACGCATGTTTTCAGAAAATAGGGTNGGTCCTTGTTGAAAGTTTTTCAGGCCATCTTTTGAGCGATAAAAAATCCCTGGCATGGCCAATGCGTACGCAAAATTGTTCCACCAGAAGACTCTGAAGTAGGAGTTCCCGAGATTTTCTGGGAAAGCTGTAAACTGAATGCCATCTTTTGAGATAGCAACCTTAGATTGTTGTTTCTCAGCATTGTGTACAGGGCCATGGTAATACATAATGATTTCTTGATTCGCTTGATCAATGTGTACATCAGGTGAAGCCAGGTGTCTTTGGCAGAAAGAATCTTCCAACTTCAATGTGCCAAGTGTGTAGGTTTTCCAGTCTGCTGTCAGTTCATCGGCATACGCTAAACGAATATATTTTCCGTTATGGCATGCAAAGTATAAATAATACTTTCCTAAAGGATTTGTCACCCATTCAGGTACTTGAATCAATGAGGGCCCGTTGATGTTATGGCCCATTCTGTCGTCCATATGGGGTACAATAATAGGATTATTTTCTAGACGTTCAGCACACATTGTGTATCTAAATTACGTTAGGGACTAAACTAATTCCGACTGTGTTCTTGATCTTGATATTTGTCGAGCAATTTTGTCAATTGCTCGACAAATTCTGGTTGTTCTGAGTAAAGATTATTGGTTTCACTGGGGTCATCATCAAGATTATAGAGTTGACCTTTGGGCCCATCTGGAGATGGTTCCACAGTTTGTGGTGAGCTGAACCCACCGGAACCCAGCCCTTGAATTAATTTCCATGCTCCTTGGCGAATAGCAAACGTTCCGTTTGCTGAGTGATTAACGATAGCATCTCGTATTGGTTGATCTAATCGATGGTTGACCAATGCGGGTAAAATGCTAATACTGTCTTCGCCTGCATTTTCAGGCAAGTCTTCATCAAGAACTTCACCAACCGTTGCCATCAAATCGGTTAGGCAGATAGTTTGATCATTTACTGTGCCATCTTCAATTTGTCCCGGCCAGCGAGCAATAAACGGGATACGGTGTCCGCCTTCCCAAATATCAGCTTTCTGGCCACGCAAATGCAGATTCGAACGATGATCAAATTGTTCAATATCATTTTGGTGCCAATGCGAGCCATTGTCACTGGTGATGATAATGAGTGTGTTTTCTGTCAGATTATGTTGGTCTAATGTATCCATAATCTGACCAACCGACCAATCCACTTGTGTGGTGAAGTCACCATAATAACCCGCCCCACTCTTGCCTAAAAATTCTTCAGTTGGTACCCAAGGGGTATGTGGGGCAGTCAATGGGAAATACAGAAAAAACGGATTTTCNGGTGTTTCTTTAGCGTTTTTTTGGATAAACTCTACTGACTTTTGTGTAATGATGGGTAGAACATCAACGTGCTTGAAATTGGGTGCGATTGGNCCTCCGCGCCAAAATCCTCCNCCGNTTTGGCGACGGTGAGCGCTTCCTTCTATCATTTCAGTAGCCGATTCCATAGGACGGTCATTTTCGATGAAGATATACGGATCCATATCTAGTGAGGCAGGAATACCATAAAAATAATCAAATCCAAGCGTAACCGGTCCAGGTTGCAATAGTTGGTCATAATCCACCTGGTTTTTCCGGTCAACAGGATCACCGTTTTGGAATCCAAGGTGCCATTTGCCGACACAACCAGTGGTATAACCGTGTTGCTTTAGCGTGGAAGCGACCGTCATTCTACCTTCTTCAATTAAACTAGTAGAATATCCCCACAGAACGCCATTCTTCAATCGGGAACGCCAGGCGTATCGACCAGTTAGAACACCATATCGCGTTGGAGAGCAAACTGCAGATGGGGAGTGAGCATCAGTAAAACGCATCCCTTGTGATGCTAATTTATCCATATTAGGTGTTGGAATCTTTGAGTCCGGGTTATAACAACCCAAGTCTCCATATCCCATATCATCTGCTAGAATAAACACGATGTTTGGTTGGGTAGGTATGTTATTATTAGTGGATGTTTGTGAACTCACAGTTGACATCGTAGATGGTAAGGTCGTCATGGTTATTCCAATCTGCACCCTGATTCTCCAGGCTGCATTTTCTAATTAAAAGTATAAGTGGCTAGGCAAAAGGCAAAACAACACCATTATAACAAACCCGAGATGAATAATCTATGTCAGCTTTCCAAATTATAGATATGATGTATTTGAGAGGTTTGGGGCATTTTCAAGTTCCCGGATTTAAGATATTAAAAGACGTGATTCTAAATAAACTGAATTTGATCTAGTTAAATTCTGAGACTTAGCACNGGAGATCTATGNACACAATTGGCNNCCAAATCCACGAATTAGATACACCAGTTCTCTGGGTGGATTTAGAGATTATGGAAAGAAACATTCAACTGCTAGCGGACTTTTTTAGCGCTGCTGGCGTCAACTGGCGTCCACACACTAAAGGAATTAAGGTGCCGGCAATCGCGCATAAAGCCATAGAAGCTGGAGCAATAGGTGTTACATGCGCTAAACTGAGTGAAGCTGAAGTTATGGCATATGCGGGAATTAAAGATATCCTGATTGCTAATCAGATCGTAGGTTCTCAGAAGATTCAACGATTGGCTAACTTATGTCGTCAAGTTGATGTCAAGATCGCCGTGGATAATGAGTTGAACATTGCTGAGCTGGGAAAGATTGCCACACAGTTTAATACTGAAATCAATGTGCTGGTTGAAGTCAATACAGGTATGGATCGTGCGGGTGTTCCTCCAGGACCGGAGACAGTCAGAATATCCCAGCTTATCACAGAAACAGCGGGGCTTTGTTATAAAGGACTTATGGCTTGGGAAGGGCACGCAGTTGGAATTGAAGATCCGCAGTTAAAGAAGCAAACTGTTGAGACAGCAGTAAGCATTCTCAAGGGGACAACTGAAATGTGCCGAGACGCAGGATTATCAGTGGAGATTGTCAGTGGAGGGGGAAGCGGTACCTACAAAATCACCTCGCACTTATCAGGAATTACTGAAATTCAAGCTGGCGGTGCATTGTTTTGTGATATGTCGTATCAAAAATGGGGAGTTGACACTCAGCCTTCTATTTTCGTCAGAAGCTTGGTAACCAGCCGACCAAATCCCAAACGGATCATCTTCGATGCGGGCTTTAAAGCATTGCCAGCTTGGGGGGAAAGAATGCCAACACCAATTGGCATATCCGGGTTTGAATCATTTAAGGCTTCCGCCGAACACGGTGTTGTCACGTTAAATGCACCAGAAAAAAAGATTCAAATTGGTGATACATTTGACTTTATGCTGGGTTATGGAGACTCAACTGTTTTTCTACACGATATATTGTACGGAGTCCGTCAGAATGTAGTCGAAGTTGCATGGTTAATTCATGGCCGAGGTAAAACACATTAAATTGCTAATTTTGAGAATCCCCTGTTCTAGCTTGCTGAACCATTTCAACCAGAACCTTTCTAACTTCGGCCGCGTTTTGTACTTGGCGGATAAAGTTCAACCTGATTTCCTGTAATTGATTACCTTGTTTTAACTCCAGATCAAACCCAAGATGATCTACTGTTGTCATTCTAACCTGATCACCTGAATGATTACTGAAATGCTGTGATAATAATACCAATGCATCTGTGTGATCTTCGTTCATATGCTGAATGATTTCAGAAGTGACGTCAGCCAGAGGATCAACTTCCGCCTGCCGATATTCTTCCGCTGTGACCCACCCCATCANACCAAATCCACCCACAAAATAAAGGTCTATAATCTNCATGCGGTAGAAAGCAAAATCACCAAAATCAACCCAGTATCTTGCNTCTTGATGTTGGTTGAGATAACTTTCCNTNANCGTTGCNAGATCTTCCTCANNAACTTGAGTGATCTCGCCCATAATGGTCACCCTTGCCCTTTCCAGTGGATCCTCATCTACAGCCGCTTCCATAACAAGAAGACTGGCCTTCGGGCTATACCGGAGATTTTGGGTATGGATTGCCATAGTACTAATTAGGAATGTTGGATTACCCATTTGATCTAAACCGTAAGGCATTACCGATCCAAAAGGCCAACCCTCATGTTTTTTTGACAGCGTCGACAGGCTACCGATTGGCTGGAGATACATCAACGTACGCACACGTTCGGCATAAGAGAGTTCTAGCATTTCACGCTGTGTGGCGCCGCCTTCCTGACGATTATCTGGAGTTACATCAGACATATCCCCTCCTGTGTATAATTAATTAATAATTTTTTCTCATTTCAAATTGCGTTTCCTTTCATCCAATCCAGCCGCCAACTCCGGGTCGATCCACCAAGTGTCCATACCAAGGCTATACTGCGGTCGTACCTCAGGCATACGAAACTTATCCCAATACAGAATTCGATAAGCGGTAATGTGCCAGTGTGGAATCACATAATGGCTATGTAATAACACTCGATCAAGCGCTTGGGTACGGATAATAAGACTTTGGCGATCTGGTGCGGAAATAATTAGATCAATTAACTCATCAATTACAGGATCTTTGATACCCGCAAGGTTCCTGGTTCCATTGACATCTGCTGCTTTAGAACTCCAGAAATCACGTTGCTCGTTTCCTGGAGAGAGGGATTGCCCCCAATTGGCAACCGTCATGTCAAAATCGTAACTATCCGTTCGGTTCTGGTATTGTGATGTATCTACAGTATTGACGTTTGCTTGTATCCCCAGTTTCTCCAAATTCTTTGTAAAAGGCAACACTATTCTTTCGAATTCCGGCGAAACAAGAAGAACTTCAAAANTCATAACTTCCCCTGTTNNTGTATTAGTNANTTTNNCACCCTGAACTTCCCANTTTGCCTCTNTCAGGAGANGNAGTGCNGTTCGTATATTACCCCGAATATTACCGGACCCATCCGTCTGAGGCGNCGAAAAAACCTGACTAAAAACCTGATCCGGTACCTGTCCCCGATACTGATCTAAAACACGCAATTCCTCTTGACTCGGNAACCCACTGGAAGCCAGCTCAGAATTAGAAAAGTAGCTAAGGGNACGCGTATAAGANCTATAGAAAAGATTTTNATTTGTCCACTCAAAATCGAAAGCATAACCGAGGGCTTGACGAACTTTTCGATNTTTGAANATTTCNCGTCTAGTATTAAAGACAAANGCTTGCATTCCTTGCGGATTGTCATGCTCTATTTTTTCCTTAACAATGACGNCTTGTTCAACAGCTGGNATGTTATAACCAGTAGCCCATTCTTTAGCTGTTCTTTCAAACAAGAAATCAATTGAACCCGCTTTGAATGCTTCTCTTTCAATATTNCGATCCCTGTAATAATCATAGTGGATAATGTCAAAATTATGCCGNCCAACATTTACAGGCAANTCATTTCCCCAATAGTTTGGGTCCCGTTGATANGTNATNGAACGACCNGCATCCAAACTTTTAATTTTATAAGGACCNCTACCAACTGGTGNTTCAAGCGTAGTTGACTCAAANTCGCGTTCCTGCCAATAATGTTTAGGTAGTATCGGCATCTGNCCNGTAATCAAGGGTAACTCNGGATTNGGTGGTCCACTGAAAGTAAACTTAACTTTTCGATCNNCNACCTTCTCAGCANTAGCTAAGTTAGCATAGTAAGAACGATAAAAGGGATGCCCCTTTGCCTTGATCGTTTCCAGTGACCAGATCACGTCTTCTACAGTCACTGGTTGTCCGTCATGCCACTTNGCCTCGGCACGTAANGTGAAGGTTACCCAGGNNCTATCTTCTGGCCATTCAACNNTTTCAGCTAACAAACAATATTCGGTGAAAGCCTCGTCATATGAATTGGTCATTAAGGTCTCGAAGAGATTTCCAAGNCCTGCAGCCGATCTGCCTTTTAAAATAAAAGGATTTAGATTGTCGTAACTGCCAAATGCACCTTCAACAATCTTACCTCCCTTAGGTGCAGCAGGATTTACATAATCAAAATGTGGAAAATCTGAACTGTACTTAGGATTCCCATGCATAGCAAGTCCATGAGCTCGGAATATCTCTTGGCTGAACNCCTGATAATGGATGAGAGAAGATAAAAATATGACAAGGACGAAANAAGTTTTTTTCATTTGAACTCCCATAAATGAGTAACTTGACTATATTTGAATTCTATGTGTTTTGTGTCTCTGATACGGTTTCCAGATCAAAGGCTGCGGTAATAAGTGATTTAGTGTAATCGTCTTGAGGGTCTTCAAAGATTGATTCAACTGTACCTTCCTCAACCACTTTTCCATCCCGCATAACGATTACCTGATCCGCCATAGCACGAACAACCTTTAGATCATGGCTGATAAAAATGTAAGATAGATCGTGTTCCCGTTGGAGTCGTTGCAGCAGATTGATGATTTGCGATTGTACACTCACATCCAGTGAAGAGGTGGGTTCATCAAGTACAATCAATCTCGGCTTCAGCACAATGGCTCGCGCAATAGCAACCCGTTGCCTTTGTCCACCAGAAAATTCGTGTGGATACCGGTCTTTAATTTCGGGATCTAGACCCACATCCTCCAATACACGAATGATCATCCTTTCACGTTCCTCTCTATTTTCGGCAATATCGTGCACTTTCATCCCCTCTTCGACAATTTGTCCAACTGACATCCGGGGATTGAGACTACCAAAAGGGTCTTGAAAGATTATCTGCATTTCACGTCGCAGCGGACGAAGATCGCGAAACTTAAGCCCTTGAATTACCCGATCTTTAAACTGAATCTCACCTTCGGATGAGATCAGTCTCAGTAAGGACAATCCAAGTGTCGTCTTACCCGAACCAGATTCTCCCACCACACCCAGCGTTTGCCCTTTATTGACAGTTATTGTAACACCATCGACAGCTTTTACATAGTCATGACTGCGACGAAAAACCCCTTTTTTAATCGGATACCAGACACGAAGATTGTCAGCATGAATCAAAGGTTCCAAAGTTGGGTGAGACCATTCAGCTCTTTTGGGTTCAGATTGCAGGAGATGTTTGGTATATTCGTGAGACGGTTGATCAAATATCTGTGTAACATCCCCTTGCTCTACAATCTGACCATTATTCATTACACACACACGATTGGCCACTTTTTTAACCACTGCCAGATCATGAGTAATAAACAGCATTGCCATTTTGAATTGATCTTGCAAATCCTTTAGCAACTTAAGGATTTGTGCCTGAATTGTAACATCTAGCGCGGTCGTCGGCTCATCGGCAATGAGCAGGTCAGGCTCATTGGCTAGGGCCATGGCTATCATCACGCGCTGCCTCTGCCCGCCGGATAACTCATGCGGAAAAGCGTTAAGTCTTTGGCTCATTTGTTCCATCCCAACAAGATGAAGCAACTCGAGGGTACGCTGACGTGAAGATTCTTTAGAGAGACCTTTGTGAATTAACAACGTTTCGCTTACTTGTTTTCCAATTGAGTGCAGGGGATTTAAAGAAGTCATGGGTTCTTGAAAGATCATGGAAATCCGATTTCCACGAACAGACCTTAGTACTGAGAGAGATCCGCCAACCAGTTCCTGGTCTTGCAGAAGAATACTGCCGCTGGGATGGGAAGCGGCAGGATACGGCAACAACTGCAGAATACTCAGGGCGGTCACGGATTTTCCAGATCCAGATTCCCCTACAAGCGCTACAGTCTCACCTCGATTGACAGTAAACGAAACATTCTGTGCGGCATGAACTATCCCCGTCTCAGTATGAAAATCAACTGATAAATTTTCAATTTTCAGCAATGGAGAGGCTATTTCCACAGACACAAACTATTCCTTGGAGGTGGCTAATGTCTTGCGTGGATCAAAGGCATCACGTACCGCTTCACCGATGAATATCAGCAAGATCAGCATGATAGCTAATGTTANGAAACTGGTTAAACCTAGCCATGGAGCATGGAGGTTNTTTCTTCCNTGNGTAACCATTTCACCNAGNGAAGCNGANCCNGGTGGTAACCCAAANCCNAGAAAATCAAGNCCTGTNAANAGAGTAACTGCACCACCGAGGTTAAAAGGTAAAAAAGTGATGGTTGCAACCATGGCATTTGGCAGGACATGCTTATACATAATGACTATATTTGAAACGCCAAGTCCTCTGGCAGCACGGACAAAATCGAAGTTTCTGGCACGCAGAAATTCTGCTCGTACCACGCCAACATACCCCATCCAGTTAAAGAGTAGTAAGATGCCTATCAACCACCAAAAACTGGGCTGTACAACACTGGCTAAAATAATCAACAAATATAATCTTGGCATTGACTGCCATATTTCCATAAAGCGTTGAAACAGAAGATCAATCCAACCACCGAAGAAACCTTGGACAGCTCCGGCAGAAATACCGATGATACTTGAAAATGACGTTAGGATAAGTGCAAACAAGAGCGAAATGCGAAAGCCATAGATCAATCTGGCTAAAACATCTCGGCTTTGATCGTCCGTTCCTAACCAATTTTCTTTTGATGGTGATGCCGGAGCGGGGCGTCCGAAGGCCACCGTGTCGTACGAATACGGAATCAATGGCCAGATAGCCCATCCTTTCTCTTCAATTAACTCGACAACGAAAGGGTCACCGTAATCAGCTTCTGTAGGAAATTCACCTCCGAAACGGGTTTCCGGATAAGATTTTACAACTGGAAACAAAAAGCTCCCATCGAAGTAGATTAGTATTGGCTTATCATTGGCTAAGAACTCGCTGAATATGCTGAGACTAAAAAGAATTAAAAAAATGTATAACGAATAATAACCTCGCCTATTGGCCTTAAAATTAGCAATTCTCCGACGATTAAGAGGTGACATTATTTCAGACTTCCCTGGTTTCAAAATCAATTCTGGGATCAACCAGAGCGTAAGTCATGTCTCCAATAATTCCCATAATCAGTCCAAGCAGAGAAAAAAAGTACAGAGAGGCAAACATAATCGGGTAATCTCGATTGATAGCGGCTTCGTACCCTAATAATCCTAATCCATCAAGAGAGAAAAGCACTTCGATAAAAAGCGAGCCGGTAAACAGAATGCTGATGAAAGCACTTGGAAATCCGGCAATGACAATTAGCATAGCGTTACGAAAAACATGGCCATACAGTACGCGCCTTTCGCTCAAACCTTTGGCTTTGGCTGTTATCACATATTGCATTCCTATTTGGTCGATGAATGAATTTTTTGTTAGATAGGTCAAGGTCGCAAATCCACTAATAACCATGGCCACAACAGGCAATGTCATATGCCATAAATAATCAAAAATTTTATGGAATAAGCCAAATTGGTTCCAGTTTTCAGACACCAATCCGCGAATTGGAAACCAAGTAAAATACCTTCCTCCAGCAAAAACTATGATCAACAAAAGAGCAAATAGGAAACTGGGAATTGCGTACCCAATTGTAATGATACTGCTACTGACAACATCAAAACGCCCCCCATCGCCAACAGCCTTGGCAATTCCCAACGGGATAGATATTGTATACACGAGCAACGTCGTCCACAGACCAAGCGAGATAGAAACCGGCATTTTATCAATCACAATATCCATCACAGGGCGATCTTGAAAGAAGCTGTCTCCAAAATCAAAAGTCGCATAATCAATNATCATTTTNAAAAAACGAACATGGATCGGTTTATCCATACCGTACATTTCCTCTATCTCGGCAATCAGGTTCGGGGATAAACCTCTTGCACCGCGATACTTGTTGCTCAAGTTGGAGGATGCATCAAACGATTGCCGGTTCCGATTTTCCCCCATTGTTTCGCCAGTTCCCGAACTGGCGAAACGTGCCGTCGCTTCCACCGCATCTCCAGACAATTGGGCGATCATCTGCTCTACTGGTCCTCCAGGCACAATTTGAATAACAAAAAAATTGATTGTCATGATGCCCAGTAAAGTTGGGATGATAAGAATTAATCGACGCAGTATGTAGGCGAGCATAATTATGTTCAAGTAGGATAGATATTCTTATTCAGACAAAAACTTAGGTTGTAAAACTGAGACAAGATGATAAGGAGTATGTAGCCTGTCAGAAAAGAGACAGATGCTCGTAGTTAAAAACCACAGGATTGTGAGGCCATGAACTGTGTACATTCCTACGGTCAGTCCCAGATTCTTTCTCAGAAATTTCGGTCTAGAGCTGTCAGAAACTGATTAGTCCAATCGAACCTCTACTTCTCGTTTCTCCTCCCATGATCGGACAATAGCATCTACAATTCGTAAAGCCTGAAGACCATCCCGTCCATCTGGTTTGGGAGACCTACCAGCTAATAGATCCTTGACAAAAGCAGCCATTCGAGGGGCAAAAGTGCCATCAAAAGCCAATTGTTCCATACGGAAAATGGAAGGTCGGTATTCTTCCACAACCTGATCATCACGCCTCATTAGGGTCGCCCGGCTAATTACGTTATCCACTACTATTTCACCGCCATCTCCACATATTTCTACCCGCTCAATAGGGTTAATGAAATCACTGTCCCAACTTGCCAATAGTGAGGCCACAGCCTGATCGGCATATCGAAGTGATATTGCCATACTGGTCCAGCAAGGAGTATCCTCGGCCTTGACACTATCATAACGAGGTCTTGCCATTTGCACACTGACAGCAACAATTTCACCTCCAAACCAACGTAGGAGATCAATAGCATGGGTCTCCAATTCATACAGAAGGTAATATTCGCCCTTCCAAGAGGAAGCTGGGCCACCTTGTGACAGTTTCATATCGATATAAGCCAACTTGCCACACTCTCCTGCATCGAACCACTCCCGTGCTTTGACATAACCGGGAGCAAAACGACGATTATAATCGATAGCCAACTCAACCCCCATTTCTTCAGCTTTGGCTACCATGGCTTCAGCCTCGTCAATTGACAGGGAAAGCGGTTTCTCGCACTGGACATGCTTACCCGCCTCCAAGCACTCCATCACAGGTTCAAAGTGCAAATGATCCGGTGTGACAACATCCACAGCNTGACATTCTTCGTTATCCAACATCTCTGCAATTGACGAATACCAGTTGGAAATCCCAAGTTCCTGAGCGCGAGCCTTGGCTTTGGCACCATCTATATCGCAGACAGCCACCAGATCTGCTTCTGGACATTGCATATAACCTTGCTGATGCCGGAGACCAATACCTCCACATCCAACAGCAGCAATTTTTAATCTTTCTGACATCTNAAATCCTTAAGTCATCTNTTCAATTTTTATATCNAGTATCGTCAAGAAATAATCTTTTTCAACTAGATTATCGCTTTGATAGCATCTTGATAGTTATCAAAGCAATTTTCGACAATTTGACTCTATCGCGATTCACCACATTATATCACAAACCAGGCCTTTTCCCTTAATCCCATTATTTTTACAGACAGATCTAAATTTAATACACTACCATTTTTGGAGGCAAATTATACTGAATTGTAAAAAACTGATATCCATGTTAGGATAATCTTCGCAAACTAAGATTATTGGATGTGTCAAATGTCTATCAATCCTTTTAAAATATCAGGCCAATGGTATCGTGGTAATACCCATAGTCACAGCACAGAATCGGATGGAAGGTTGCCGATTGCTGATCGTTTCGCCGCCTACCGGCAGGCGNGCTATGATTTTCTGGTAATTACCGATCATCGGACAGTTAGTGAGGTTTCTGCCTATAGCACCGAAGACTTTTTAGCCATATCCGGAAGTGAGGTGCACCCCGAAAACCCTTATGGCGGCGGCACTTATCATATTGTGGCTATTAATATCCACCAAAAAATTGATTGCGCAAAACTCCACCCAAATGAGGTTTTAGAAGAGATTAAACAACAGGGNGGTGAAGCNGTNCTTTGTCACCCATATTGGTGTGGACATACGCTCTTGGATTATCAACCATTAACTAATTATTTCGCNGTTGAAGTATATAATGATACCTGTATGGGAATTGGAAAAGGTTTTTCTGAAGAAGCTTGGGACAATATGCTCGACAGAATTGGTCCAGTACATGGTATCGCAGCAGATGACGCCCATGGCACTGAACACGACTGTTTTCACGCATGGGTGATGCTAAAAGCTANGGAGCTCACCTCCGATGCCATCATGGATGCTTTTCGTGCGGGGGCTTTTTATTCCACAATGGGGCCTGAAATTATTGGCTTGGATTTGATCGGAGAGAACGAAACCCCGAAAAAGACAATCACCCTAGAGTGTACCCCTGTACAATCTATTGTTTTTAAAGGTCAACAAAGTAGGGGGAAGTGTGTTGTTGCCTCTGAAGGCGAATACATAACTCAGGCGGAATACGATGTCCCAAGTGGTACCAGTTATGTACGTGTGGAACTAACGGACGATCAGGGTAAAAAGGCGTGGTCTAATCCATTCTACTTTTAGCAATTTTAAATATTCTTATTGTGAAAGGATTTTTCTTATTTCCTGTAGTCCTTCTAAATACAACTGATTGTTTGGATCAATTTTTAAGGCCTTTAAGAGACTTTGCTCGGCTTCNATGTATTGACCGGTGTTGTAGTATATCCAAGCCAATTGATTGAGGTAGACACTCGAGCTTGGCGCAAGTCGTATAGCAGTTTGCACCAGTGAAATTGCTGTATCCAAATGGATCTGGTTATCAATATATAATTGTACGAGTTTTCCGTACGTCTTTGGGTCTTTGGGTTGNAAACGAATAANCTTTTGATACTCTTCAGCAGCTGCTTCTAATTTCTTCTGTTTAACCAAAATAGCGGCCAAAACCATGCGAGCTTGTACTAGATCCGGTTTTAAAGAAACCGCCTTCTGACAGGCAATAACAGCATCTGCAAGTTTCTGTTGTTTCGCGTAGACGATACCTAGATTAATCCATACTTGAGGAAGATTAGGCTTTAATTGGCCTGCGCGTTGATAATGTTTTTCTGCATTAGTGAGATCCTGCTGGTGTAACGCTATTTGCCCTAAGCCGGCGTGGGCTTCTACCAGCTCAGGGTTCAGATCCAACGCCTTATAATAAATCCTTTGTCCTTCTTGGTATTTGTTCTGTTGTGTATAAACAACACCCAATCCAACGTAAGCTTCGACGCAAGCTGCGTCTCTTTGTAGCGCNCGGTCATAAGTCTGTCGTGCTTGTTTCGATCTGTTATACTTTAGGTAGANCGCTCCNAGNTTNCANAGAGCCTCCACTTTCTTTCTNCCTACACAATTATGTACCCTTTGTTGGTACAGCTGTAGTTCCTTTTCCATTTTGCTGAGTTTTTGGAATTTCTGTAAAGCGCTGTCAGCTTCAACCTTCCTTCCTTGCTGCAAATAAGCACGGGAAATGCCGTAATGCGCTTCACTCAACATAGGCTGAATCTCTATAGCCCGTTGGAAGTGATTGATTGCCTCCGTCNAATTTCNCTTCTTGGCTAGNAGTTTTGCCTGTTGNTGGTGTGCTTCTGCCCAGGAAGGCGAATTTNCTATTGCCTTGTTTGAATGTTCCAGAGCAGTTTCAACATCNCCCTGTTTTTCATAAATAAGGGATAGACGATACCATGCGTCTGGTATATCGGGATTTAAGTCTAGAGCTTTTTTGAACTGGGATATAGCATTTATTAATTGATTTAACCGTTCATGTACCAGTCCTTGTCCAACATATGGTTCCGGTAATTCTGGCGCGAGTTGAGATGCCTTCTGATAGGTTTGAAGCGATTGGTCATACTGCTCTTGCTGCAAATATGCAAAGCCGAGTCCAGTGTATGCTTCTACTAACCATAGATTTATAGATGTTAATGCTATTATCTGTTGGTATGTTCTTATCGATTGATCATAATCGTCTCGTTGTAGGTGTAAACGTGCTAAACGGGCGAGTAATTCCAATGATTTGGGATTGGATGCCAGAGCTTTTTTGATAGCTGATACAGTTGATAAAGAATCAGGATTATCTGCTATGTTCTCCTCTGAGGA